>NZ_JAUMZV010000033.1 GCF_030527935.1 Kingella sp. (in: b-proteobacteria) | reverse complement strand
TTTCGGGAAAAAGCGTGCGCTTGTCCGACGGCGCACGAAGTGCGGCTAGTTCGCATGCGCCGAAAAAAGGATGCTCAGTGAGGGAAGTCTGGCGTAGCCAAACCTGCACGTCGGGGTCGCCTTTCTTTTGCTTTGAACCTGTATTCATTGTCCGCACGAATAGATTTTGCGTCATAAAAGCATGGATACAAGGCGCAAAGCGCAGCAAGGTTGGACACCTTGCGAGCATTTGCAACGCCGTAGCCATGTTTTTAGGGCGTGAAAGCTATCGTGTGGATGATGAATGCAGGTTCACACTTTGGCGAAGCAAAGAAAAGTAAGTGCCCCGCTGGCACAAAGCGCATGGTTAAAGCTACACACCAAGCACACCACAAAGCATCAACCTATTTTCAGGCTGCCTTGCAATGCTCAAACGCGGGCGCAACCACTTGGGCAACCTGAAACGCCACCCCGCGCCCCCTACGGCTTGCGTGCAAGCCGTGCGCCAGTTTAAATAAAAGGCAGCCTGAAAACGCTTCTACCCATTTTCAGGCTGCCTTAAACCGCATAAAAACCGCACACAAAAAAACGGTGTGAACAAACCACCGTTCACACCGAAACACACACATCAAGAGGAAAACAATTTAGAAATATCTCAAAACAACAACTTGCGTCGCCCTTGCGATGGAAAGGATTATGGGGGATGCGCTTGATTTTCGTTTTGACATATGTCAAAGAAGATTTTGGCGGCGGCAAAAATTTGAGCAAATAAACAAATTTTGCCGAAGCGCGGGGCGGAAAGTGCTAAACTGAGCCTGTTTTTTTGTTAACAAATATTAAGGAAACAACCATGTTACTGGGCATCAATATTGACCACGTTGCCACGCTGCGCAACGCACGCGGCGCGTCTTATCCCAGCCCGCTGGAAGCGGCTTTGGTGGCGGAAACCAATGGCGCGGATGCGATTACTTTGCATCTGCGCGAAGACCGCCGCCACATCAGGGATGCGGATGTGTTTGCCATCAAGCAGGCGATTAAAACGCGCATGAATTTGGAAATGGCGATGACCGAAGAGATGCTGGCAAACGCGCTGCAAGTGATGCCCGAAGATGTGTGCATCGTGCCCGAAAAGCGCACCGAAGTTACTACCGAAGGCGGCTTGGATGTGGTGGGGCAGCCTGAAAAAGTGCGCGAGTATGTGGCGAAGCTGCACGCGGCGGGCATTCGCGTGTCGCTGTTTATTGATGCCGACCGTGCGCAAATTCAGGCTGCCTATGATGGCGGCGCGCGGGTGATTGAATTGCACACGGGCGCGTATGCTGATGCGGCTACGCCTGCGGCGCGACAAGCGGAATTAGCCAAAATCCGCGATGCGGCGGCGTTTGCCGATGGCTTGGGGATAACGGTGAACGCGGGGCATGGTTTGACCATTCAAAACGTGGGCGCGATTGCGCAGATTCCGCAGATTGTGGAGTTGAATATTGGGCATTCTATTGTTGCACAAGCGGTGTTTTTGGGCTTGCCCGCTGCCATTGCGCAGATGAAAGAAGCAATGTTCCGCGCCCGCAGCGGCATCAAATAGGCAAGCCTGAAAATGATTTACGGCATTGGCACGGATATTGTCGCCGTGCCGCGCATTGCGGCGTTGCATCAACGCTACGGCGATGCGCTGGCGCGGCGCATTTTAACGGCGAGCGAATGGGCAAACTACGCCGCACACGCCCAGCCCGCGCGGTTTTTGGCGAAACGCTTTGCGGCAAAAGAAGCGTTTGCCAAGGCGGTGGGCACGGGCATCTGCGAGCCTGTTAGCCTGCGCTTTATCGGCGTGGCGCATGATGCGCTGGGCAAGCCGATGTTTGCCTGCGCCCCAGAATTAGCCGCTTGGCTGGCAGAACACGGCATCGCGCGGGTGCATTTGAGCGTGAGCGATGAAAAGGAGCAGGTGGTGGCGTTTGCGCTGGCGGAAGCGGGGTAGGGCAGCCAGAAACCTTCGCAAAACCTTACCCCAACAACACAACGGCTGAGTTCATTATCAACTCAGCCGTTTCCAACCGCAATCTTGTCATCTAGATGTCATCCATTGCAAACAATGCTTTGGATGGCTATACCTTTGGTTTTCAGGCTGCCTATGCGTGGATAGGCAGCATTAGGCAGCTTGAAACCATCAAAACCCATTTTAAGAACCTGTATTCACTATTTCCATAGGCAGATTTGATGACATAAAAGCGCGGATACAAGGCAAAAAGCGCAGCAAGGTTGGACACCTTGTGAGCATTTTTAACGCAGTAGCCGCGTTTTTAGGGCATAAAAGATGTCTATGGAAATAGTGAATACAGGTTCTAATTCCATAACAAGCATAGTGCACACAATGAATTACCCACCAAAATGTTCGCCACACAACAAAATGGTAAGCAAACCAGTTGCCAGCCCTACGCGCCAAAAGGCAGCCTGCGACCGCAGGAAGTCCCTTTGGGGAAAACGCCCGCTCATCCATTTCAGGCTGCCTTAATCATCCCAACCGCTGCACCATCAATACCACCCCTGCGGCACATCCGCCAGCCCTTGCACCGCCGCCACTTGCGCCGCCAGCCCATCTGCCTGCGGCAGAATGTGGGCAAAATATGCCTGCGCGGTGTGTTGCTGCGCGTGGTAAAACGGCTCGCCGAACACGTTTTCCTGCTTGCCTGCCAACGCATCCGCTGCGGCTAGATACGCCCGCGCCAGCTCAATCGCGCCGAGTGTGGTGCCCATTTGTTGCAAATAGGCGTGGGCGGCGAAGGCGGCGTTTTCCCTAAAGGGACTTCCTTCGGTCGCAGGCTGCCTTTGGGCGTAGTCCACCATGTGCGCCACGCTTTGTTCAGCCAGCGCAATCGCGTGGCGCAGCGCGTGGGCAAGCGTGGGCTGGGTGGCGGCGAGCGCGGCGGCGAGTTCATTGCCTTCCGCCAGCAGTTTTAATGGCAACGCGCCTTGGTTGCCTGTGGTTTTGCGCCCTGCCAAATCGGCAGCCTGAATGCCGTTGGTGCCTTCGTAAATCGGCGTGATGCGCACATCGCGCAGCAGCTGAGCTACGCCGCTTTCTTCCACATAGCCTGCGCCGCCGTAAATTTGCAGCGCAAGGCTGGCAAGCGATACGCCGTTGTCGGTGTGCCATGCTTTTACAATCGGAATCAGAAAATCCAACTCGCGCTCGGCTTGTTTACGCGCCGCGTTGTCCGTCAAGCCGTCTGCCAAGTCAAACAACGCCGCCGCGCGCAGATACAGCGCACGTTGCGCCGCCAGCGTGGCTTTTTGCACCGCCAGCATTCGGCGCACATCGGGGTGGGCAATGATGGCGACATCGCGCCCGTCTATCGCGCCTTGCACGCGCTCGGCGGCGTAGGCACGGGCGTTTTGATAGGCGCGTTCGGCAACGGCGTGCCCTTCAATGCCCACGTTTAGCCGCGCGGCTTTCATCATGGTAAACATATACGCCAAGCCTTTGCCTGCGCGCCCGACCAAATAGCCTGTTGCGCCGTCAAACTGCATGGTGCAAGTGGGGCTGGCGTGGATGCCGAGTTTGTGCTCCAAGCCCACCACCTGCACGGCGTTGCGCGCGCCCAAGCTGCCATCGGCGTTGATTAAAAATTTGGGCACAATAAACAACGAGATGCCTTGCACGCCCGCCGCTGCATCGGGCAGCCGCGCCAGCACCAGATGGATGATGTTTTCGGTGAGTTCCTGCTCGCCCCAAGTGATGAAGATTTTTTGCCCTGTGATGCGATACGCGCCGTTGCCATCAGGCGTGGCTTGTGTGGCAACGTGCGCCAAATCCGACCCCGCCGCAGGCTCGCTTAAATTCATCGTGCCGCTCCATTCGCCCGCGCACATTTTGGGCAAATACGCCGCTTGCTGCTCTGCGCTGCCATGCTTGCGGATGGCATCCACCGCGCCCAGCGTGAGCATGGGCAACAGCGACAGCGACAAATTTGCCGCGCACCACATTTCTTCACACGCGGCAGACACCAGCGCAGGCAAGCCCTGCCCGCCAAATTCGACAGGCGCGCGCAGCCCCGCCCAGCCCGCTTCGCAAAATTCACGATACGCCCGCGCCAAATCGGCATGGGTGTGCACTTGGTTGCCCACCAGTTTCGCGCCGTGCAAATCGCCCGTGCGGTTGGTGTGCGCCCACGATTGCTCGGCAAATTTTGCCGCTTCATCCAACACCGCTGCCACAGTATCCGCATCCAACGCCAAATCTTGCGCGGCGGGCAGTTGCAACACATCGGCGAGTTTGCCGTGGACGTGTAGGGCGAAATTTAGTTCGTTTACAGGGGCTTGGTAGCGCATGGGAACTCCTTTTTGGATTGAGAAATGAGAGTGGGATTTTAGCACAGCAAACCGCGCCACTTGGTCATTTGAGGCAGCCTGAAAACAACGTTGCAACCGATTAAAAGGCAGCCTGAAAACATTTTAGCTGCCATTTGGCTTCACTCGTTTTCAGGCTGCCTCAACCGTTGCTCATTATGCCGACTTGCCACCAAACTTCTGCCAAGCCTTCTCGTGGAAATAAAAAGCCACCGTGTTTACCATCGGCTCAACCAACGCCACTGCGCTGGAAATTCCCAAGCTGCCCGTTAACACATAAGCCACGCTAAACGCCACGCTAAAATGCAACACCGCAAAAGTAAACGTTTTTTTCATTTTGAGCACTCCAAATAAATGTTAAGTGCATAAATGATAGCCTTTCTTATTTAACAAGGTTGCTGATTTTACAAATCGCCGCCATAGTCCGCTTTCAGACTGCCTATTCACCACATTTCCGCCAGCCACAACGCAGTCTGCTCCCCCGAAATATGCTAAAATCCCGCCCTTTGCACAATTTAACAAATCAACAAGGATAAACCATGATTTCCACCAACAACATCACCATGCAGTTCGGCGCGAAGCCGCTGTTTGAAAACGTCTCCGTCAAATTCGGCGAAGGCAACCGCTACGGCTTAATCGGCGCGAACGGTTCGGGCAAATCCACCTTCATGAAGATTTTGGGCGGCGATTTGGAGCAGACCAGCGGCGAAGTGGCGATTGAACACGGCGTGCGGCTGGGCAAACTGCGCCAAGACCAGTTTGCCTACGAAGACATGCGCGTGCTGGACGTGGTGCTGATGGGGCACACCGAAATGTGGGCGGCGATGATCGAGCGCGACGCGATTTACGCCAATCCCGAAGCCACCGAAGAAGACTATATGCACGCCGCCGAACTGGAAGCCAAGTTCGCCGAATACGACGGCTACACCGCCGAAGCGCGCGCCGCCGAACTGTTGAGCGGCGTGGGCATTGCCGAAGAACTGCACAACGCCACCATGGCGGAAGTCGCCCCCGGCTTCAAGCTGCGCGTACTGCTGGCGCAAGCCCTGTTCTCCAAACCCGACGTGCTGCTGCTGGACGAGCCGACCAACAACTTGGACATCAACACCATCCGCTGGCTGGAAGGCGTGCTGAACCAATACGACAGCACCATGATTATCATCAGCCACGACCGCCACTTCCTGAACGAAGTCTGCACCCACATGGCGGATTTGGACTACAACACCATCACCGTTTACCCCGGCAATTACGACGACTACATGCTCGCCTCCGCCCAATCCCGCGAGCGCGCGCTGAAAGATAACGCCAAAGCCAAAGAAAAATTGCAGGAATTACAAGAATTTGTGGCGCGCTTCTCGGCCAACAAATCCAAAGCCCGCCAAGCCACCAGCCGTCTGAAACAGGCCGACAAAATCAAAGCAGAAATGGTGGAAGTGAAGCCCTCCACCCGCCAAAACCCGTATATCCGCTTTGAACCCGACGAGAAAAACAAGCTGCACCGCCAAGCCGTGGAAGTGGAAAACCTCGCCAAATCGTTCGACAAAACCCTGTTTGAAAAACTGTCTTATATTCTCGAAGCCGGACAACACCTCGCCATCATCGGCCCGAACGGCGCAGGCAAATCCACCCTGCTGAAACTGCTGGCCGGCGCGTTTGACGAAAAACTGTCCGACATCAAACCCGATGCAGGCTGCATCAAATGGGCGGAAAAAGCCACCGTCGGCTACTACCCGCAAGACCACGAAAACGATTTTGACGTGGACATGGATTTAACCGAATGGATGCGCCAATGGGGGCAGGAAGGCGACGACGAACAAGTGATTCGCGGCACGCTCGGCCGCCTGCTGTTCGGCAGCAACGACGTGGTGAAAAAAGTGAAAGTGCTCTCCGGCGGTGAAAAAGGCCGTATGCTCTACGGCAAACTCTTGCTGCTGAAACCCAATGTGCTGATTATGGACGAGCCGACCAACCACATGGACATGGAAAGCATCGAGTCGCTGAACATGGCGCTGGAAAAATATACAGGCACGCTGATTTTCGTGTCGCACGACCGCCAGTTCGTCTCCTCGCTCGCCACGCAGATTATCGAGCTAGACGGCAACGGCGGCTATGAGCATTATCTCGGCGATTACGAGAGCTATTTGGCGAAGAAAGGGGTTTGATTGGCAAAAAGGCAGCCTGAAAACGGGGATAACGGTTTCAGGCTGCCTTTCTATCATCAAACCGTTTTATTACGCGGACAATTGCAAAGGCTACCTGAAAAAGGCAGCCTGAAATCCAACCCCGCCAACAAAGGACTCCCCATGCCCAAAAAGAAAACCACCCTGCCCAAAAACTTCTGCGAACTCTGCCAAGCAGGCGACATCACCGCCCTGCAAGCCATCTATGCCGACACCGACATCAACGCCACCGAGCGCGGCGGCGCAAAATTCCACCCGCTGGCATTAGATGAAACCCCGCCCGCCTTCATGCAATGGCTGCTTGACCACGGCGCAGATGTCCATTTCCGCCGCAGCAAAGACGACAGCCCGCCGCTCTATCACCAAGTCCAAGCAGGCAACGCCGAACACGCCGCCGTGCTGCTGCAAAACGGCGCAAACGCCAACTACCGCAACGAATACGGCAACAGCATTCTCCATTTTGCCGAAACCCCCGCGCTCATCAAACTGCTGCTGGCGCACGGCGCAAACCCCGCCGCCATAAACAAACGCGGGCAAACCCCGTTTGACAGCCTGCTAGACCACGTCCCGCTTGCCAAACAATCCGAAATCCCTTACCGCGCATCGCCCAAATCCGCCCAAAGGCAGCCTGAAACCAACAAAATAAATTTCAACGAAGCGAAACAGCATCTAAAAACATTTCAGGCTGCCTATCACCATCAAGGCAGCCTGAAAATCATTTCGCGCGATCGGTTGGGCTTATTCAGCAGCGGGCGCAGTCGTTTCCACTTGTTGCAACTCGGGTTTACCAGCGGGCTTGCTGTTGCCATCGTGTTGCACGCTCACCGCGCGGGCGGGAACAATGGTAGAAATCGCGTGTTTGTACACCATTTGCGTAACCGCCGTGTTGCGCAGCAGCACAACATATTGGTCAAATGATTCCACTTGCCCTTGCAATTTAATGCCGTTTACCAAATAAATGGAAACGGGAACGTGTTCGCGGCGTAATGCATTCAAAAAAGGGTCTTGTAGAAGTTGTCCTTTGGTTGTCATTGTTATTAAACTCCAATGTTATTATTGCGAACCTGTTTAGGTTCAAAAAAGGGCGCAAACGCCCAGCCGTAAAGGATTTGAATTCTAATTCAAATTGGCGTTTTTACCAAATTCTTTTTGTTATTTGGCTTATAATTTTTAACTGTAAGCAATTTTCAGGCTGCCTAATCATGCATTTTCCGCCCCCATTGTTTCCCTATCGTGCCCAAACGGGCACGCAAAGCATCGCCAGTTTAACCGCGCTGGCGATTTTGCCCGATGAACGCGCCGAACACGCGGCGGTGTTGCGGCAAGTGCTTACCCAGCAAAACGGCTATTTATCGCGCGAACAATGCAGCGCGTATTACCCCGCCGAGCTTTTGGAATACGCGCTGTATCATCCCGAGCAGGGTCAGGCGTACACCATCAGCGTGTTGATTTTGTTGCAAACGGCGGTGTTGCACAAACAGCTTTCGCCTGATTTGGAGATGGCGATAGAACGCTATTGGAAGGAAGTGCGCGATACGCTGCCTGCTAGTATGCAGCAGGCGTTAGACCAAGCGTTTCGTTATGTGGCGGGTATGTTTCGGTGGATTGAATGAATGGCGAATGGCTTTCAGGCTGCTTCAATATAACGAGCAATAGAAAATAAATTTTAATCTAATCAACAACATAAGGCATCCTGAAAACCTCAGGCTTCAACGAAGCAAAGCGCAATATATTATTTCAGGCTGCCTTTATATCCCAATTAACATCATGAAACTGAATCCCCAACAACAAGCCGCCGTGGAGTATTTGGGCGGCGCATTATTTGTGCTGGCGGGCGCGGGCAGCGGCAAAACGCGCGTCATCACCGAAAAAATCGCCTACATGATTACGCAGGCAGGCTATAAGCCGCACCACATCGCGGCGATTACGTTCACCAACAAGGCGGCGAAAGAGATGCAAGAGCGCGTGTCGGCGCGGCTGGGGCGCGAGCAAACGCGCGGTTTAACCGTGTGCACGTTTCACTCGCTGGGGATGCGGATTTTGCGCGAAGAAGCGCAACACATTGGCTACAAAAAGAATTTTTCCATTTTGGATGCGTCCGATAGCGCGCGCATTGTAGGCGAATTGCTCGGCAGCACGGGGCGCGAGGCGGTGTTTAAGGCGCAGCATCAGATTTCGCTGTGGAAAAACAATTTGCAAACGCCCGAAGTGGCTTTTCAGGCTGCCGATGATGATTGGGCAAAGCAAATCGCGCAGGTGTATGCCGCGTATCAAACCACGTTGGCGCATTATCAAGCGGTTGATTTTGATGATTTAATTCGGCTGCCCACGCTGCTGTTGCAGCAAAATTCGGAGGTGCGCTTGAAGTGGCAACAGCGTTTGCAATATTTGTTGATTGACGAATGCCAAGACACCAACGCTTGCCAGTATGCGCTGATGCGCGCGCTGGTGGGCTTGGAGGGGCGGTTTACGGCGGTAGGCGATGACGACCAGTCTATTTATGCGTGGCGCGGGGCGAATATGGAGAATTTGCGCCGTTTGCAAGAGGATTATCCGCAGATAAAAATCATCAAATTGGAGCAGAATTATCGTTCCACCGCGCGGATTTTGAAGGTGGCAAACCAAGTGATTGCCAACAATCCCAAGCTGTTTCCCAAAACGCTGTGGTCGCAGCTGGGCGAGGGCGAGGTGGTGCGCGTGGTGGCGTGCCAAAGCGAAACGCACGAAGCGGAATTTGTGGCGCAGCAGATTGCGCGTAACAAGCTGATTTACGGCGCAAATTTTGCCGATTTTGCCATTTTGTATCGCGGCAACCACCAAGCGCGGCTGTTTGAAGACGCGCTGCGCTCGGCGCGGATTCCGTATCAGATTTCGGGCGGGCAAAGTTTTTACGACAAGGCGGAGATTAAAGACGTGTTGTCGTATCTGCGCCTGCTGGCGAACCCCGACGACGACCCTGCGTTTTTGCGCGCGGCAACCACGCCCAAGCGCGGCATTGGCGACACCACGCTGGGCAAGCTCAACGATTACGCCAAGCAACACGAATGCAGCTTGTTTCAGGCTGCCCAAAGCATGGAAGCGTTAGCCGCGTTGAACGCGAAAAACCGCGAAGCGGTGCAGCAGTTTGTGTATTTGATACAGGATTATCAGGCGCGAGCGGCGGCGGACGATGCGGGCGAAGTGGTGCAAAATTTGTTGCAAGAGATTGAATACGAAGCCTATTTGATGAGCGCAGACGAGAGCGGCAAGGCGGCGGAAATGCGTTGGCAAAACGTGCAAGATTTAGCAGCATGGCTGGCGAAAAAAGGCGAAGAGGGTGGGAAAAACCTGATTGAACTCACGCAAACCATCGCGCTGATGACGCTGCTGGAAGGGCGCGACGATGGCGAAATAGACGCGGTGAAAATGTCCACCCTGCACGCATCCAAAGGCTTGGAGTATCCGTTTGTGTATTTGGTCGGCTGCGAAGAAGGGCTGTTCCCCCACGCCGACAGCGTGGAAGCAGGCGCGTTGGAAGAAGAGCGGCGGCTGATGTATGTCGGCATCACCCGCGCCAAGCAGCAGCTCACGCTCACGCATTGCATCAAACGCAAGCGGCAAGGCACGTTTGTGTTCCCCGAGCCCAGCCGCTTTATCAACGAAATGCCGCAAAGCGATTTGGACATTTTGGGGCGCAAAGGCGGCAAGCCGATTGTCTCCAAAGAAGAAGGGCGCGAACGGCTGGGCAATATGCTGGCAGCGTTGAAAGCGAAAACGGGGCGGGAGTAGGGTTTCAGGCTGCCCCAAGCATCAATGCAGCCTGAAACAGAACATGGCGTATCGCCGCCATCCCCACTCTTTCCGTTGCCGTAGCGCAAACGTTTCAGGCTGCCTTTGGGCATTGCAAAGGCAGCCTGAAAACACAATACGCAATGGAGCGGCGACGGCTCGTCGCCCAATGCTAACTGATTGCGCCAAGGCAGCCTGAAAACACAAAACCGCTTGTGCATTGCACCATTCCATTTTTACTGGATAGATTGCCTTTCAGGCTGCCTAACTATTCACGAATGGTTAATACAACTGCCCATTCCCCTAAGTCCAGCCGAACGGAGCATCCTTTCTTCGGGAAAAAGCGTGCGCTTGTTCGACGACGCGCAAAGCGCGGCTAGTTCGCACGCGCCGAAAAAAGGATGCGCAGTGAGGGAAGTTCGCGCAGCGAACCTGCACGTCGGGGTCGCCTTTCTTTTGCCAGAACCTGTATTCGTTATCTGCGCGAGCGGATTTTGTATTCAGTGAATACGAATACAAGGCGACAAGCCAAGTTAATAGCGAGACTATTAGCTTGGCTTGGCAACGCAGTAGGCGTGTTCAATGAATGCAAAAGCAGCCGTGCAGATAGCAAATGCAGGTTCTTATCTTTGGCGAAGCAAAGAAAAGTAAGTGCCCCGTCAGCATGAAGCGCATGGTTAAAACTACACCCAAAGCCAACTACAAAGCACCAACCCAAAGCGTGGTGTGCGGCGCAACGCACGTTCTGGCAAAAATTCATTTGGCGTTGCCACACCCTATTTACCACCCGCCCACAAACTTTTACTTACCACCAATTTGCGTTAAAATCGCGCATTCCAACACAGGTATCACCATCATGACAAAATTCATCTTCGTAACGGGCGGCGTTGTTTCTTCATTGGGTAAAGGCATCGCCGCCGCTTCTATTGCCGCCATCCTAGAATCGCGCGGGCTAAACGTAACCATGCTCAAACTAGACCCCTACATCAACGTTGACCCCGGCACGATGAGCCCATTCCAGCACGGCGAAGTCTTTGTAACCGATGACGGCGCAGAAACCGATTTAGATTTAGGGCATTACGAACGCTTCATCAACGCCACGCTCACTCGCGCTAACAGTTTCAGCTCGGGGCAAGTGTATGAAAACGTTATCGCCAAAGAGCGGCGCGGCGACTATTTGGGCGGCACGGTGCAAGTCATCCCCCACATCACAGACGAAATCAAACGCCGCATCCACGAAGGCGCGGCGGGCAAAGACGTAGCGATTGTGGAAATCGGCGGCACGGTGGGCGACATTGAATCGCTGCCGTTTTTGGAAGCCATCCGCCAAATGCGCAGCCAGCTTGGTCGCGCCAACACCTTGTTTGTGCACCTGTCTTTTGTGCCCTACATCGCCGCCGCAGGCGAAATCAAAACCAAGCCCACGCAGCACACCGTGAAAGAAATGCTCAGCATCGGCTTGCAGCCCGACATTCTCATCTGCCGCATGGACAGAATCCTGCCCGATGAAGAACGCCGCAAAATCGCGCTGTTTTGCAACGTGGAAGAACGCGCCGTGGTGGGCAGCTACGATGCCAAAAGCATCTACGAAGTGCCAGAAATGCTGCACAATCAAGGCATTGACACCATTATTTGCGAGCAGTTGCAGCTGAATGTGCGCCAAGCCGATTTAACCGAGTGGAAAAAAATTGTGTATGCGATTGAAAACCCGCAGCACAAAGTAAACATCGCCATGGTGGGCAAATATGTGGATTTAACCGAGTCCTACAAATCGCTCACCGAAGCCCTGCGCCATGCAGGCATCCACACGCAAACCGATGTAAACATTACTTATATTGACAGCGAAACGCTAGAAACAGACGGCGTAGGCAGCCTGAAAAACTTTGATGCCATCCTTGTGCCGGGTGGCTTTGGCTCGCGCGGTGTGGAAGGCAAAATCGCCGCCGCCCGCTATGCGCGTGAACACAACATCCCGTATTTGGGCATCTGTTTGGGGATGCAAATCGCGCTGATTGAATACGCCCGCGACGTGGCAGGCTTGGCAGGCGCAAATTCCACCGAGTTTGACTTGAAAGCCGCCCACCCCGTTATCGCGCTGATTGACGAATGGCAAACCGCCGATGGCAGCGTGGAAAAACGCGATGAACACACCGATTTGGGCGGCACTATGCGCTTGGGCGCGCAGGAAGTGGCGTTGAAGCAAGGCAGCCTTGCCGCCAAAATCTATGGCGCAACCCAAATCCGCGAACGCCATCGCCACCGCTACGAAGTGAACAACCATTATGTGCCGCAGCTTGAAGCCGCAGGCTTGGTCATCGGCGGCGTGTCGGCAGGGCGCGAGCGGCTGGTGGAAACGATTGAAATCCCCAACCATCCGTGGTTTTTCGCCTGCCAGTTCCACCCCGAATTTACATCCAACCCGCGCAAAGGACATCCGCTGTTTACCGCGTTTGTGAAAGCCGCGTTGCAGCAGCATCAGAAGTGATGGGGTGGGCATCGGCATAAATAGGCAGCCTGAAAACGAGATAGAGTGTTTTCAGGCTGCCTTGTTTTTCAGGCTGCCTATATGCCATCTGCTCGCCATAGGCATCCTGCGGAGCGTAGCGGAGTTGCAAAGCTAAAACCGCCCAGCCCCAATGCTATAATCCAAGCTTTCCATCTTTCTCACCATCCATCCCATGTCTTCATTCGCTCATTCGCTCAAAGGCTATCAAGACCGCCGTGCTATTGCTTTGCTGTTGCTCGGTTTTTCCGCTGGCATTCCCATTTTGCTGATTTTTTCCACGCTGTCGCTGTGGCTGCTGGAAGCGGGCGTGAAGCGTGAGATGGTTACCATGTTTAGCTGGGCGGCGTTGGGCTATTCGTTTAAATTTGTGTGGTCGCCGTTGATTGATGCGCTGCCTGTGCCGCTGCTGTCGCGCTGGTTGGGCAAGCGGCGCGGTTGGCTGTTGCTGGCGCAGGGGCTGATTATTGTGGCGATTGTGTTGATGTCGTCCATCAATCCGCAGTTTTCAGGCAGCCTGAATGCGATGGCTTGGGGCGCGGTGCTGCTGGGCTTTTCGTCTGCCACGCAAGATGTGGTGATTGATGCGTATCGCATTGAAGCCGCGCCCGATGATAGTGCGATGCAATCGGTGATGTCGTCCACCTACACGGCGGGCTATCGGCTGGGCATGATTGTAGCGGGGGCGGGGTCGTTGATGCTGGCGCAATGGCTGGGTTCAACCAAGGAGCATTATGCGTACAGCGCGTGGCAGCAGACCTATTGGGCGATGGCGGCGACGATGCTGGTGGGTATGGCGGCGACGCTGTGGGTGCGCGAGCCTGCGGCGTATCAAGCCAAGGCGGCGGGGCAGAGCACGGGCGACAATGTGCGCTTGCTGGCGATGTTTGCGCTGGCGGTGCTGGCGTTTGTGGCGGCGTTTCGCCAAATCAACACGCTGCTGCCTGAACACGCATCTTCGCCTGTGGTTGCGCTGCTGTGGGAAACGCTGCGGCTGGCGGGTTCGCTGCTGGCGGCGGTGGCGGTGGGCTGGGCGGCGGTAAAAATCAAATTGGTGCGCGCGGATGCGGTGCGCCGCGTGTGGATTGCGCCGCTGGCGGATTTTTTCGCCCGCTATGGCAAACGCGCGGTGCTGCTGCTGGCTTTGATTGGGTTGTATCGCATTTCGGATATTGTGTCGGGCGTGATTTCCAACGTGTTTTACGCCGACATGGGGTTTAGCAAGGTGGAGATTGCGGGTGCGGTGAAAACCTTTGGCGTGGCGATGTCTATTTTGGGCGGCATCGCGGGCGGCGTGCTGGCACAGCGGTTTCGCTTGATGAACATGATGATGCTGGGCGCGGTGGCGGCGGCGGCAACCAATTTGCTGTTTGTGTGGCTTGCCCTGCGCGGGCATGATGTGCCGCTGATGTACACGGCGGTGGGGTTGGACAATTTTGCCGCAGGCTTGGCGGGCACGGTGTTTGTGGCGTTTTTGTCTGCGCTTACCAACATCCGCTTTACGGCGGTGCAATACGCGCTGTTTTCATCGCTGATGACGCTGTTGCCCAAAACCCTTGGCGGCTATTCGGGCGCGATTGTGAAGCAGATTGATTACACAGGGTTTTTCTTGTTTACCGCTGCGCTGGGCGTACCGATTTTGCTGTTGGTTTGGTGGGCGGATAGGGTGTTGTTTCGGGAGGATGAGGCGGCCTGAAAACGAACGAAGTGAGTTTCGGCGCAGCCAAAATGGATTGGGTTAAGCCAAAGGCAGAGTTGCTTTTCAAGCTGCCTTTGTTTTGTGATGTTTCATTATTTGAAAGGGAATAAAAATGAATATTTTGATGACGATTGTGCTTGCTGTATTGATACTGGCGGTGCTGGCGTTTACCCAGTTTAAGCATATGATTCAAAAGCCTGATAACGAAGTAATTCGTTGGATTAACGCCACCCATGCCATTTTGATGTGCATGAATAATAAGAATATTTAGAACCCGTATTCACAAAAATGATAAAATTCCCCAATGACTAGAAAATCCTACCCCACAGACCTAACAGACCAACAATGGCAACAAATACAGCCATACTTCAACAACCATCGTACCTATGAATGAGATAAGCGAGAACTGGTTAATGCCGTACTCTACATCACCAAAACAGGCTGCCAATAGCGAATGCTGCCTAACGATTTCCCACCTTATTCAACCGTATGGAGCTTTTTTCGCGGAGCCAATCAAAAAGGTTTATGGGACAAAATATTGCAACAACTGGTAAAAAAAGACGAGTAAGCACCAATAAAAGCCCAGAACCAAGCTATGCCATTATTGATTCACAAAGTGTCAAAACGTGTGGTGCGGCAGAAGATAAAGGCTTTGATGGTGGCAAAAAAGTTAAAGGCCGTAAACGGCATATTGTTGTCGATCCCATGGGGAATTTGCTGGGTGTTGTAGTTCATGCGGCACACATACACGATACCAAAGCAGGTATTTTTGTGGCGCAAAAAGCAATAGAAGCCCCCCATAGGCAGCCTGAAAAATAAAAACCACCCGCCCCAAAGAGCAGATGGTTTTTCTCGTTTACTCGGCTTACCAGAGTTTTGGTAGTGGTTTGTTTTAATCGTCCTCTTGCGCCCCGAGTTGTAGGTAGTTCTCTATGCCCATGCCGGCAATCAATTCCTGTTGCGTTTCCAGCCAGTCAATATGTTCCTCGTTTTCATCTTTTTGTTTTTCCAACAAATCACGCGAAACATAATCCTGCTTTTCCTCGCAAACCGCAATCGCTGCAATCAAGGCATCATGCTTGTCATATTCCTTCTTCAAATCGCATTCAATAATTTCCGCAGGCGATTCACCAATCAGCAATTTGCCCAACTCTTGCAAATTTGGCAAACCTTCCAGCAGCAACACACGCTCAATAATTGCGTCCGCCGCCTTCATTTCCTTAATGGATTGTTTGTAGAAATGGCAACCCAATTCCTCCAAACCCCAATTTTTCAAAATCCGCGCGTGCAGAAAATATTGGTTAATCGTAATCAGCAGCAAGCCCAAATTCTTGTTCAACTGCTGGATAACTTGACGGTCTCCTTGCATCGGCTAATCCTTACACTTGGCTTTGCAAGTAATTTTGTTCGCCCATCATGCCAATCAAGCGAAGCTGTTGTTCCAACCAATGCGCGTGGTCTTCTTCGGTGTCTTTCAACTGCGCCACCATCAATTCACGGGTAACATAATCTTGTTTTTCTTCGCACAATTTCACGCCTTTTTTCAACGCCGCGCGCACGTGCAATTCGGTTGCTAAATCCGCTTCCAAGCATTCTTTTACCGTTGTGCCAATGTTCAAGCCATCGGGCGTCATTTTAGGCGTACCACCCAGCATCAAAATACGGCGGATAAAATCTTCCGCGTGCTGCGTTTCTTCTTCCATTTCGTGATTCAAACGCTCAAACAACTTGTTGTAGCCCCATTCGGCATACATACGCGAGTGAATAAAATATTGGTCGCGAGCAGCCAATTCGCCTGCCAACAACTCGTTCATATAAGCCAAAACTTCTTTATCGCCTTGCATATCTATTTTCCTTGTAATGTGAATGTTAAAAAACGAGAGAGACATCACGTCTCAACGCGGAGTGCATTGTAGCAATGTTTCAGTAAAAATCAAATTTTATATTAAAATACAAACAATTATCAACAATGCCATGCCTGTGGATTTAAGATGATAAGCATTTTTATCCCGCAAAATTCATAGCAACATCAAATAACTAATTTGAAAATGATTGCTGATTATTATTAAACTCCCATTTTTGCTCGCTAAATATTTACGTTTATTTACAAAAACAGCTTTCAGGCTGCCTGAATATGTGTTTTAATTTTGCCCACGCTTGGAAATAGGCTAAAATCATGCGCCGTTGCACACGCTGCAACGTTTTTCAATTTTTCACAAATAAAAGGTGAATATCATGCTAACAGGAAGCATTGTTGCACTCATTACCCCCATGCACGCCGATGGCAGCGTGAACTACGAACAACTGCAAGCACTGGTTGAATGGCACATCGCTAACGGCACAGATGCCATCGTTGCCGTGGGCACAACAGGTGAATCCGCCACCCTTTCCGTTGAAGAACATTTGAAAGTGGTTGAAACCGTCATCAAAACCGCCAACAAGCGCATTCCTGTTGTGGCAGGCGCAGGCGCAAACAACACCCGCGAAGCCATTGTGCTTGCCCAAGCCGCCGAAAAACTGGGCGCAGATTACACGCTATCCGTTGTTCCTTATTACAACAAACCTTCGCAAGAAGGCATGTATCAACACTTCAAAGCCATCGCCGAAGCCGCAGCCATCCCCATGATTGTGTACAACGTCCCAGGGCGCACCGTGGTGGATATGTGTAACGACACCATCGTGCGTTTAGCGCAAATCCCCAATATCGTGGGCGTAAAAGAAGCCAGCGGCAACATCGGGCGCGTGGTTTCTTTGATTAACAACGTGCCAGAAGGTTTCGCCGTTTATTCGGGCGACGACCCCACAGGTATGGCGAATATGCTTTGCGGCGGCAAAGGCGTGATTAACGTGGCAGGCAACGTTGCTCCTAAATTGTTCTCGCAAATGTGCCACAGCGCATTGGATGGCAACATTGCCCAAGCGCGCGAGCTGAACAAACGCCTTGTGCCTTTGTATGACGTGATGTTCTGTGAGCCCAGCCCCGCTTCACCAAAATGGGCAGCATCACAACTGGGCGTATGCGCGGAACACGTTCGCTTGCCTATCTTGCCATTAAGCCCTGCCGCGCAAGAAAAAGTTCGTGCTGCTTTAAAAGCAACCAACTTGATTTAATTTTTTTGGAAGGTGTACATGAACCACATCAAACCCCTTGTTTTAGCCCTAACCGCTATCAGCCTTGCTGCTTGCTCTGGCAGCAAAAAAGAAAACCCCAAGCTGGATTACCAATCTGCCAACAATAAAATTGTGAGCTTGGAAGTGCCACCTGATTTAAACGACCCGCGCAACGGCGATTTATACAGCCTGCCCAAAGGCACAACCGCTAACCCCAATGCGTTGAAAGAAACCAAATCGCAAGGCGGAAAAAAAGTCTTAAATCAAGTGAAAGACGCGCACATTGAGCGTCAAGGCAATCAACGCTGGTTGGTGGTGAAAAACAAATCGGCAGCAGAAATGTGGCCACTGCTGCGCGCATTCTGGCAAGAAGCAGGCTTTACCATTTATTCCGAAGAGCCACAAGCGGGCTTAATGGAAACCGAATGGGCGGAAAACCGCGCCAAATTGCCCAACCAAGGCTTGCGCAAGCTGTTTGACAAAGTGGGCATGGGGGGCGTGTACACCACTAGCGAGCGCGATAAATTCTTGATTCGCATGGAGCGCAACAGCCGTACAGGCGATTTGGATATTTTCTTTACGCACAAAGGCTTGGAAGAAGTTTTTGACAGCAAAAAAGAAGAAAGCACCATTTGGCAGCCACGCGCCAACGACCCGAATTTAGAAGCGGCGTTCTTGTCGCGCTTTATGCAATATTTGGGCGTGGATGAAGCAGTTGCCACCCAGCAAACGGCGGTTCGCGCCGACCAAGCGCAAGGCACGGAATTTGCCAAGCTGGAACAAGACAGCGTGATTGTGTATGGCGCGGCAGAGCGCAATGTAAACCGCATCGCTTCCGCGCTTGACCGCATTGGCTTAACCGTTCAGCAATTTGTGAGCGAGCGCGGGATGTTTATTGTGCGCCCTGCGCCCACCCAAAGCGAAGAATTGGCACAGGCAGCGGCAGATAATCGCAAACCTGGTTTGTTGAGCCGCTGGTTTAAAGGCAAAAAAGCCCAACAGCCTGCTGCAACAACCAACCAGTCCGTGCAGTTGCTGGTGGGCTTGGTGCAAGAGCCGAATGGGCAACGTGTTGTGTTGTTAGACCAAGCAGGCAAGCCGTTGAATGATGCGCGTGCGAATAAATGGATACGTGAGTTGTATAACGAGTTGAAGTAAACGAAGCGATAGAAGGCAGCTTTTCAGGCTGCCTTTTTTGTATTGGGGCAGCCTGAAAAGATGAGCAGCCTGAAAACGAGTGCTAAATTGTTTTGACTTATACGGTTCGCCAACAGCAGCCTGAAAATGGAATATGGATGGTTTGCGTGGGCTACTCGCTCAATAGGCGAGCGATGAATTTGCGCTGTGTTAAGTTGATTTTCAGGCTGCCTTTGGGAATGTTGCTAAGGCGCAATCCAAAACATAGGCAGCCTGAAAACGGGTAAAGCAGGTTTCAATAGAGCAAAAACAGCATAAAAGACCATTTTCAGGCTGCCTACCCGCATCCCTACAAGGCAGCCTGAAAACACAAAACCCGCATCCAATGGTGCGGGTTTATGATTACGCGGTTTCTTCATTCTAGTTGCAGCTTTCATTGCAGCTTTCTTGACCGCCATTGTTCGCAGCGGTGCGGCGCGAGAAAGTGATGCCAAGCTGTTTGAGTTTGCGATACAGATGGGTGCGCTCCAAGCCCACTTTTTGCGCCACGCGGCTCATGTTGTGGTTTTCTTGGCGGATGTGAAATTCAAAATAGCGGCGTTCCAATTCTTCGCGCAGTTCGCGCAAGGGCAGGTTGAAATTGAACGCGCTGCGCACATCGGCAAACGTTTCTTCGGTGTTGAATTGGTTGAGCAAGCGCGAAACGGCGATGTCGCTGATTTCGTTTTGCTCGCAGTTGAGCACCAAGCTGTTGATGACGTTGCGTAGTTGTTCAAAATTGCCCGGCCAGTCGTATTGGCGCAAGCGATTCATGGCGTTGGTGGCGAATTTAATGGGGCGTTTGGGGGAGATTTCGTTGAGCAGCCGATTGACGATAAAGGGGATGTCTTCGGAATGCTGGCGCAGGGATGGGATGTTGATAATTGCGCTGGATAGTACGCTCATTAGGCGGGTGTCGCTTTGCGAATTATCTAAAAGTTCGTTGAGCGGGCGCGAGCTGATGAACACGATGCGGGTGTTGTGTTTGTCGGCTTTGCTGGTAAGAAAGGCGATGCCTTGACGGATGTTTTTGCTTAATTGGGAGATGTCGCCCAGATAAAGCACGCCGTTGGTGGCTTTATTGAGCAGTTCGTTGGGGATGTCTATGATTTGCTCGGCGCGCGTGGGCTGCACCCAAGGCGTGTCTTTTTTGTGGAAAAAGCGGGCGATGATTTCAAAGGGCGAGCCCGTTTCGCCGATAAGCAGCACGGCACTGTTGTGCGTTTGCGCTTGTTTGACTTGCTGATTGAATGTTTGAATCACGGCGCTGTTGCCCAAGCTTTCAATTACGGCGTTTTGGCTGTTTTCGGATTCGTTTTGTTTGAGCGCGCGTTCCACGGCTTGCAAGAGTTTTTGCAAGGGGATGGGTTTTTCTAGAAAGTCTATCGCGCCGATTTTGGTGGCTTCTACGGCGGTGTCAATGCTGCCGTGTCCACTCATCATAATCACGGGCATGGTAAGCTGCCCATTTTTTGCCCATTCTTTGAGCAGGGTAATGCCGTCGCTATCGGGCATCCAAATATCCAGCAGCACAAGGGCTGGGCGGTTTTTGTTGCGCATAGCACGCGCTTCGCCTGCGTTGGCGGCGAGCGAAACGGTGTAGCCTTCATCTTCAAGAGTTTCCTGCAATACTTCGCGGATTCCAATTTCGTCATCGACGATTAAGATGTCTGTACTTCTCATGAGTTTTCTGCTTCTGTTGTTGTTATCTTAGGTAGTGTAATGCTAATGCTTGCACCAGATGGGATTTGGTTGGCTAGGCTGATGTGCCCGCCGTGTTCTTCTATGATCTTTTTGACTACGGGCAAGCCTAGTCCTGTGCCTGTGGGCTTGTCGGTAACATAGGGTTCAAAGGCGTTTTGCAGCATTTGCGGGCTGAAACTTTTGCCGTTGTTGGTTACGGTGAGACTGATGGTGGTCTCATGTACCAAGATTTGAATGTGGGTTTCAGGCTGCGGGTCGCTTTCGGCGGCTTCGGCAGCGTTTTTGAATAGGTTGTGCAACACTTGGCGCATGGCGGTGGTGTCGGCTTGCATCCACGCGGGCTTGGGGCTTAAATCGGCAATGAATTGGCAGGGGCTGCTTTCATAAAGCACTAGAACTTCGGAAACGAGAGTGTTGAGATTGGTTTCGGTGAGTTTTAGGCTGGGCGCGCGGGCGTAGTTGCGGAAGGCTTCTACCATTTCTTTGAGCGCGGCGACTTGTTTGATGATGGTGTCGGTGGATTTGGTTAGGATTTGCGCGTTTTTTGTGTCTAATTTGTCTTGCAATTTCCATGCCAACCGTTCGGCGGAGAGTTGGATGGGGGTGAGCGGGTTGCGGATTTCGTGGGCTAAGCGTTTGGCAACTTCGCCCCATGCGGCTTCTTTTTGGGCGCGGACGAGCTCGGTGATGTTGTCAAACACGAGCACCAAGCCTTTGCCGTTTTCGGCGGGCAGGCGGATGGCTTTGCCCAGCAGGATGCGGCTGCTGTCTTGTGCGGTGTAGGAGAGTTCTACGGGCTCGGGGCTGTGTTCGCTGGCGATTAGGGCGTTGATGAGCGCGGCGGCGGCGTGGTGTTGCGGGCTGAAATCATACCATGCGCTGGTTTGCTCGCCGATGTGTTGGGCTAGGTCTATGTCTAGCATTTGTTGTGCGCTGGTGTTGTAGGTTTTCAGGCTGCCTTGGTGGTCTAGGGTAATCACGCCTGCGCTTAGGCTGTTTAACACGCGCTCTAAATAATGGCGGGCAGCTTCTTGTTCTTTGTGGTGGCGTTCGTTGGCAAATTGGGCGTTGGCAAGCTGTTGGGTCATGTAGTTAAACATGCCTGATAGCTTGCCCAGTTCGTCTTGGCTGGTTACGGGAATGCGGCGGCTGAAATCGTTGTGTGCAACGGAGCGTGCGCCATCGGCTAGGGCGATGATGGGTTCAACGAAGCGGCGGGCGAAATACAGCGCGGCGGCAAGCGAGAGCAGAATGGCGAGCAGGGCGGCGATGAGCAAGGTGGCGAGAAAGAAGGTTTGCAAGCCTTTTTGGGCGAAGACGAGTTCGGCGTATTTGGCGCGGGCGGATTCTATCAGCTCGGCATCTTTGGCGACGCTTTCGGGGATGGGCTGCCTGAAAAAGAAGATATATTGTTTACTGACGTATTTTGGCAGCATTATCCAGCCGCTAGCATATAGCGTGCCATTTACGTTTTCTATGCTGCGGATGATTTGTTGCTGTTGCAGCGATTGCAGGGTGGCGGGGTCAAAATCGGGGGCGGGGAGTTTTTGGGGATTGCGCTCGGCAACGAGTTGGTGGTTGTCTAGTTGCCACAGGGCAAGATGGCTGAATGTGCGGGCTTGCTGGGTTTGGAAGGCTTCGTAGGGGTCTTTGCTTTGCACGAGCGCGGTGGCTAGGTTGGCGCGGATGCGTTGGGCTTCTTGCACGCTGTTGCTGGCGGCGTTGTCTAGCGCGGTTTGGCTGAGTTTCAGGCTGCGTTCTAGGGCTTCTTTGGTGTCGTTGCCAAACCATGAGTTGATGCTGTGGGCGATAAATTGAACGGCAACGCCGAGCAAAAATAGGGCGGGCAAGGCGGCGACGATGGCGAACATGGTGGAGAGACGGCGGGCGATTTGCGAGCCGAAAACGTGGTTGCGTTTGTCGCGGACGATGTGCCAGATGTAGCGCAGGGTTACGATGAGCATGGCAAAGGCGAGCGCGCCTGTGAAGCTGGCGATTGCCCAGAAATAGGGGGCGTAGGGGCTGTTGCTGTCGGTGGATTGGCTTAGGGCGTAAAGGGCGATAAAGGAAAGGATGCCGCAGAAGATAAGGAATTTTTGCATGATGGGATGGGGTGGTGAGAATGGGGTTTTCAGGCTGCTTTTTTGGGGGGGCGTGGGGTGATGGGATGGGGTTTGGGGAAGTTTGTAAACTTGTTTTCAGGCTGCCTTTGGCGGGATGGATAGTTAGAGGCAGCCTGAAACCTTTGCAAAATCCAAAACACAACAAGAAATAGTCAATTCTTCGTCATTCCCGCGTAGGCGGGAATCTTGGTAGGACTTACGCAATGGATTGTTTTTTCACGCATTTATGAATATTGGACAAGATTCCCGCCTGCGCGGGAATGACGGTATTTTTTGTTTTCAGGCTGCCTACTGCTTAATCGTCAAATCATGCCAACCCGAATCCAAATCCCAATCGCGCGAGTTGATGGCGTTGATTTGGAAAGGCTTGGGCAGCTTGGTGGTGGTGAGATTAAGCTTAACCTGGGCTTTGACTTCGCTGGCGGGCGTTTCAGACAACGCGCCTTCGTTGAGCACTTGCCAGTTGGCGATTGCGCCGATGGCTTTGAGCGCGGTGGCTAGGCTGTTGTATTCGGTGGAAAATGTGCCCACGGCAACGCGGTAGCGATTGGTGAGCGGGTGAAAGGTCAGGCGGTAGCTAACGCTGTTGGCAGTGCTAATAAGTTGGTTGATTTTGAAGCGATAGGACGCGAGTGTGGGGCGTTCTAGGCGGTAGGACAAGGAAAAATCCAGTGGCACGCCTTGTTGTAGCGCGTTTTGCAGTTGCTCGGGCAGCTCGGTTTGAAAGCGGGTGCTGATGGCAAGCTGCCCATTGGCTTGGATTTTGGCTTCGTAGCGCGTGGCGGTGATGGTGTCGGCGTGGCTGCTGGGGCTGAGCAATAAGGCGGTGGCAAGCATCAGCGCGATAAGGCAGCCTGAAAACGGGGTTAGGCGGCTGCACACGTTTTCAGGCTGCCTTGGATTGAGCAGCAACAATCGGCTTGGGACGTTGCCCAGATGATGGGTTTGCGCTGTGCGGCAACGTTGGGTTTTCAGGCTGCCTTTGCGGCGCAAGGGGTAAGGCAGCCTGAAAACCAAAGGCGGCAATGTAGTGAAAACGCGGTTAATGTTTTTCAATAAGTGCGTAATAAAAGCCATCTTGTTTTTCGCTTGGGATAAGGATTTTTTCGGTTTGCAAACGGGCATCGGCGTGGCGATTGAGAAAGCGTTGGCATTGCTGCTGGTTTTCTTCTTCAAACAGCGAACAGGTTGCCAACAGCATCCGCCCGCCTGATTTGAGCGTTGTCCACAGCGCATCCAGCAGCGGCTCTTGCTGGCGGGCGGTTTTATACGCATCGCTGGGGCGGCGCAGCCACTTGATGTCAGGATTGCGCTTAATCGTGCCCGATGCGGTGCAGGGGATGTCTGCCAAGATTGCGTCAAACGGCTCGCCATTATACCAATCACTTAAATTTTGGGCATCGGCGCAATGTAAGGCAGCCTGAAAATGCAATCGGGCAAGGTTGTCGCGCACACGTTGCAGGCGTTGCGGGGCAATGTCTAGCGCAGTTACCGCGCAATCGGCAAGTTCCAAAATATGCCCTGTTTTGCCCCCCGGCGCGGCGCAAGCGTCTAGGATGCGTTCGCCGTTTTGCGGGGCGAGCAACGGCGCGGCTTGCTGCGCGCCCCAATCTTGCACCGACACCCAGCCATCGGCAAAGCGCGGCAACTGCGCAACGGGCACGGCTTGGCTTAAACGGATGGCGTAGTCGTCCAAAATTTTGCCGTTTAGCCCCGCATCGTGCAGCATGGCAAGGTATTGCTCGGCGTTGGCATGGCGGCGATTAACGCGCAGCGTGAGCGGCGGATGGGCTTGGAACGCGGTGGCGATGTTGTGCCAATGTTTGGTGTATTGATTTTGCAAGGTTTTTTGCAGCCAAATGGGTAGATTATGTTTGGCAACATCGTCATAGCGGCAGGCTTTGTTGAGCCCATCTTTTTCGCGCAAAAAGCGGCGCAAGATGGCGTTGGCAAACGAGCGAAATTGCCCACGTCCGATTTGCGCGATGTGGTTCACCGCTTCGTTTACCACCGCGTGCGGCGCGTTTTGCGTGTGGTTGAGCTGATAGAGCGCAACCAGCAGATAGCTTTGCAGGGCTTCGTTGTCAATCGGCTTGTTGAGCATTTTGCCGAGCATAAATTTCAGGCTGCCTAAATGGCGTTGGCAGCCATAGGCGATGTCTTGCAGCATACCTTTGTCTTGTGCGGTGAGCTCGGGGTTTTGCGCGATGATGTGCGCGAGTTCATCGGCAAGATTTTTGCCTGATGCCACAGCGGCAAGGGTGTGCGCGGCGAGAGATTGGACTTGGTAGAGGGACATGGGTTTCCTTTGGAAAAGGTAGGTTTCAGGCTGCCTGAAAAAACTTAATTGGGTGCAATATTTTCTTGGGGCTGTCCTAGATAACTCAGGAAATTCACATTAAGTTAGAATTTCCCCTAT
>NZ_JAUMZV010000032.1 GCF_030527935.1 Kingella sp. (in: b-proteobacteria) | reverse complement strand
AAGTGTGCCTACTGCCGCCTAAAAGGCGGCCCGGATGCCTGATTATCAGGTATCCTGGGAGGATTAAGGGGGGATTTGGGTAAAATCAGGCGCAATTAGGTGCGGAAACAGCCGAAAACCTGTGTTTGGGTTTCGGCTGTCGAAGGAAAGGCTTTTTTGCAAAGGTCTCAGGCAGCCTGAAAATGGATTTTGCGAAGCCAAAACGCTTCTCGCCATTTTCAGGCTGCCCTAGATTGCCTAACTATCCGCACCCGCATCATCTTTTGCCTTTTGCCGCTCCGCTAAGCGCCGCTGGCGTTCTCGCTGCTGAATCTTATGAATCAGCCACAGCTTCGTCCGAATTTTCACATCATAGCCCACCGACCCCGCACCCAGCAGAAACAGTAGCAGCGCAACAGGCAACGTAAAATAAAACCCCACCTTGCGATAGCCATACGCCCCAATCACGCCGCCGATAATAAAGCAAGTAATCATCCCCACCAGCAAATACATCTTGGGGCGGTTCATCTGCACATCGGGCAGCTTGGGATGGCTTTGTTTGCTGTAATACAACGCCTTGGCAATCTCAATGCCCAAATCCGTAGTGGAGCCCGTCATGTGCGTTGCCCGAATCAAGCTGCCTGATAGCACGCTCATCACCGCGTTGTGAATCCCCATAATGTAGCAAAGCAGCAAAAACGTTGGCGGCACCATCACCGCGCCCACGCGGGATAACGCAAAGCCAAACACCGCAAACAGCAGCAACAAAATCGCTTCAATCCACAGCGGCAAGCCATAGCAACTGCGAAAGCGATGGCGTTTGCCCCAAAGAATTGTCAAATTTGCCGTGATGCTGCCCAGCAAAAAACACACCGCGCCCATCAACGCCGCCAAAGCCGTATGCCATTCAAACAACACAATGCTGTCCGCCACGCGCGAAAGCGAGCCTGTAACGTGCGACGTGTAGCTCGCCACCGCAAAAAAACCGCCCGCGTTAATCGCGCCCGCCGAAAACGCCATCATGTAGCCCAAGCGGCGAAAACGCTCATCGGTAATCGTGTGGTCGTGCAAATACGGCTTATCGGCTTGCCAAAAAGGATGATGATTGATGATGCGCCGGTGGGCGCGTTTGGAGCGTGGCATGATGGAATAGGGCGGGCGTTACAAAGCTGGCAAGTATAACAAGGTTAAGCTGAGGATTAGGCAGGCAGCCTGAAAATGGCAGGCGATTGTGGCAAAAAATTCACGCCATCTATCTATTGATGCTCACGGTTTTTAGGCTGCCTATTGCGCCATCAACCAAAAGAGTTAGAACCTGTATTCACCATTTTCATAGGCATCTTTAATGCCTTAAAAACGCGGCTACCGTGTTAAAAATGCTCGCAAGGTGTTCAACCTTGCTGTGCTTTTTGCCTTAGTATCCGCGCTTTTAGGGCATCAAATCTACCTATGCAAATAGTGAATACAGGTTCTTGAATCAAACCCATTATCTTTACTCATTTTTAACGTAATCACACAAAGTCATAACGTTTATAAAGATTTGTTCATTTGATTTATGTCAAATGAGCAACCCTTGGAGGCTTCTAAAATGTGAATGTTTACGAACACCATTTACGAACACCATAAAATCACTACAAATAGGACAAACCAATATGTCTCGCCCAATGGTCTCAACCGCACACCATTTCTATCAAAAAATCATCTTCTTTCTGCTTGCCGCGTGCACGCTGCTGATGCTTGTTGCGCCCACGCAGGCCGAGCGTTTGCCTGATTTAATCAACAAAGTGAAACCCGCCGATGTCTTCCCCAACGCCACGCGCTTTGGGCAGCCCGAGGGCAAGCCCATGATGGCGAAAGTGTACGAGGGCGACAAAGAAGTCGGCGTGGTGTACATCACATCCGATGTCGTCAGCACGCGCGGCTATTCCAGCAAACCGATTGACACCATTGTCGCGCTGGATAACGAAGGCACGGTTAAAGGCGCGAAAATGCTGGAACACCACGAGCCCATTTTGCTGATTGGTATTCCGCGCTCCAAAGTGGATGCCTTTATTGACGGCTACATCGGCATGAATCCCACCAAAAATCCGCCGCAAGCAGGCGCAACGCCATCGCCCATCGTAACAGGCGCAACCGTTACCGTGGTGGTGATTGGCGACAGCATCGTGCGTTCCGCGCGGATTATCACCGCTGAGCTGGCGAAACAAAGCGGCAAAGCCCCCGCCGCCGCTGCCAGCACCGCCGTGCAAACCCGCCCGCATCGTTTGCCCAATATGGATAAGCAAGACATCTTGTCGTGGCAACAATTATTAGACCAAGGCGCGGTGGCTAAACTGCACATCAGCATCGGCGAAGCCAACAAAATGCTGGAACAAAACAACCCCGCCGCCGCCGAAAAACCCGAACCAGGCAATCCCGAAGACACCTTTATCAACCTATACACCGCCGTGGTTTCGCAGCCATCCATCGGCAAAAGCCTATTGGGCGAACAAGGCTACGAGCGGCTTAAAGGCGGCCTGAAACCCGATCAAGCCG
This sequence comes from Kingella sp. (in: b-proteobacteria), assembly GCF_030527935.1. Lineage (GTDB taxonomy): Bacteria > Pseudomonadota > Gammaproteobacteria > Burkholderiales > Neisseriaceae > Kingella_B. The sequence goes on along the minus strand of NZ_JAUMZV010000032.1, from coordinate 22,790 downwards.
CGATTATCGTGGCAGGCGAAGGCGTGTATTCATGGAAAGGCTCGGGCTATGTGCGCGGCGGTATTTTTGACCGCATTGAGCTGGTGCAAAACGACAACGGTTTCCGTTTCACCGATGCGCAACACACTCGCTTGCTGCGCTTGGAAGCCGCAGGCGCGCCCGAGTTTAAAGAAGTGTCGCTGTTTGTGATTCCCGAAAACGAAAAACTGGATGCCGCCGAGCCGTGGCACTTGCAACTGGTGGTGCAACGCGAAGTGAGCGTGCAAAACAAAGCGTTTGTTACCGTAGATTTGAACTACTTGCTGCCCAAAGCATTTACCGTGGACGACCCCAACGGCGAGCCTGTGGTGATTGATGCGCCTGCGCCCGTTCAGGCTGCTTCTGCGGCGGGCAATGCAACAGCCGCCAGCGCAAGCGCACCCGCTGGCGACATCGCCACCGCCGATGCCAGCGCGGAAGACAACCCGCAGCGCATGATTTGGAAACGCCTGTGGTGGGAAAAACGCTTCCACGTTGCCGCCATCGCTGTGATGCTGCTGATTTTGAGTGCCGTGTTCTTCTTCCAAGACACGCTGGTTAAACACGAAACCTTTTTCAACCGCTTCCGTTTGGCTTATTTAACCGTAACGCTGGTGTATGTGGGCTGGTTCTTGCACGCGCAGCTCTCTGTTGTCAACGTGATGACATTCACTTCATCCTTAATCACAGGGTTTAGCTGGGATTATTTCTTGATGGACCCTTTCATCTACACGCTGTGGAGTGCCACCGCCATCGGCATGCTGCTTTGGGGGCGCGGCGCGTTCTGCGGCTGGCTTTGCCCATTTGGCGCGTTGCAAGAAATCGCCTGCGCCATCGGCAAAAAATTCGGCATCAAACAATATTTAGTCCCTTTTGGCATTCATACTCGCCTAACTGCGTTAAAATATGTTATCTTTATGATACTTTTTGGTATATCGTTATACGACTTAGGTACTGCCGAAAAATATGCCGAAGTAGAACCCTTTAAAACCGCCATCATTTTGCACTTTGTGCGCGAGTGGTATTTCGTGATTTTCGCGGTGGCGTTGGTTATCGCCAGCCTGTTTATTGAACGCTTTTTCTGCCGCTATCTTTGCCCATTGGGCGCGGCGATGGCGATTCCCGCCAAATTGCGTATTTTTGACTGGTTGCGCCGTTATGCCATGTGTGGCAACCCCTGCCAAATTTGTAATCACGAATGCCCTGTGCAAGCGATTGCGCCCGAAGGCGACATCAACCCCAACGAGTGCATTCAATGCTTGCATTGCCAAGTGATGTATAACCACCAAACACGCTGCCCGCAAGTGGTGGCAACCAATAAGAAAAAAGCCAAACAAGCCGCTGCCAAAGCGGAATTGGCGGCGCAGCAAGCTCCAAGCGAACCGCAAGAGCAGGTTGTGCAATTTGTAAAGAATCCGAAAAAAGCGGATTAGTATTTTCAGGCTGCCTCTTGATGCAGCACCCCAAGGGGCTGTTGACATTCAACTTTGAAGTGGATTTTGCGTCATAAAATGGTAGATGCAAGGCAAGTATTTTCAACGCGGCAGATGCCATTTTAGGGCGAAAAAGCCACCAAAATGTTGATTGTCAACAGACCCTAAGGCAGCCTGAAAAGCTACAACAGGCATCTCTCTCCTGTTTCCATTTAACCCAGCACTCTTTTAGGAGTTATAACTATGTCAGACAATAAACTCAGTCGCCGTAAATTTCTAGGTACTGCTGCTGCATCAGGCGTTGGCTTGATGGGCTTGGCAGCTTGCTCTGGTGGCGCACAAAATGGTGGCAACACAACCGCTTCCGCTGCACACGCAGGTGCTTCTAATGCTGCGCCCGCTGCATCTGGCGCAACCGTTGCCGCTACCACCAACGCCGAAGGCGGTTTGAACTACCACGTTGGCCCGGGCGAGCTAGACCAATACTACGGTTTCCTATCAGGTGGTCAATCAGGTGAAATGCGCATTATCGGCGTGCCATCTATGCGCGAATTGATTCGCATCCCCGTGTTCAACATGGACAGCGCAACAGGCTGGGGGCGCACCAACGAAAGCCGCAAAATTTTGAACGCAGGCTTAACCGAAGGCACACGCGAATTTTTGAAAAAATCCAATATGCCTTGCTACCCCAATGGCGACTTGCACCACCCGCATATGTCGTTCACTGATGGCACTTATGACGGTCGCTATGTGTATGCCAACGATAAAGCCAACAACCGCGTTTGCCGCATCCGTTGCGATGTGATGAAAACCGACAAAATCACCGAAATCCCCAACGCATCAGGCATCCACGGCTTGCGCCCACAACGTTACCCCAAAACAGGCTACGTTTTTGCCAACGGCGAGCACATCGTGCCCGTACCCAATAACGGCACCATGTTAGACGACCCTGCTAAAAACTACTGGGCAGTCTATACCGCATTAAACGGCGAAACCATGGAAATCGCATGGCAAGTGATGGTGGATGGTAACTTGGATAACGGCGATGCCGACTACCAAGGCAAATACTCTTTCGCCACTTGCTATAACTCTGAAAAAGGCGGCACCGTAACCGAAGCGTCTGCCAACGAGCAAGACTGGTGCGTGGTGTTTGACTTGAAAGCGATTGAAGCAGGCATTGAAGCGGGCGATTTCAAAGAAATCAACGGCGTAAAAGTGCTAGACGGTCGCTTCCAAGCGAAAAGCAAATACACCCGCTATATCCCTGTGCCCAACTCGCCACACGGCTGTAACGCATCACCCGATGGCAACTACATCATGCTCAACGGCAAATTGTCGCCAACCGTAACCGTGTTGGATGTGCGCAAATTGGATGATTTGTTCGCAGGCAAAATCAAAGAGCGCGATGTGGTGGTTGCCGAGCCTAAACTGGGTCTAGGCCCACTCCACACAGCATTTGACGGTCGTGGCAATGCCTACACCACCTTGTTTATTGACAGCCAAATGGTGAAATGGAACATTGATAAAGCGATTGCGGCTTACGCAGAAAAAAGCGAAAAAGACGACTACATCGTGCAAAAAATTGATGTTCACTACCAACCCGGTCATAACCACACTACCATGGGCGAAACCAAAGAAGCCGATGGTAAATGGCTGGTGTCTTTGAACAAATTCTCCAAAGACCGTTTCTTGAACGTTGGGCCGTTGAAAGCCGAATGCGACCAGTTGATTGACATCTCTGGCGATGAAATGAAATTGGTACACGACAACCCAACCTTCGCCGAGCCACACGATTTGATGTTGGTGGCGGCCAGCAAACTCAACCCCAACAAAACTTGGGATCGCAAAGACCCTTGGATGTGGGAAGACGCGGTTGAGCAAGCCAAAAAAGATGGCGTGGAATTGGAAAAAGCCAAAAACGTTATCCGCGATGGCAACAAAGTTCGCGTGTACATGACGGCGATTGCGCCTGCGTTCAGCATTCCTGCGTTTGAAGTGTATGAAGGCGACGAAGTTACCGTGTATGTAACCAATATGGAAACCATTGAAGACTTAACCCACGGTTTCACCTTGGAAGAACACGGCATCGCGATGGAAATCAGTGCGCAAGCCACCACTTCCGTTACCTTTACCGCCAACCGCGTGGGCGTTTACTGGTACTACTGCCAATGGTTCTGCCACGCCTTGCACATGGAAATGTCTGGTCGCATGATTGTGCACAAAAAAGGCGAAGCGTTCTTGGGCGAAGAAGGGCTGAGCAAAAACAGCACGCCTGTAAACATCTTCCACCCAGAAGGCGCATCTGCCGCAGCCGCTTCTGCCCCAGCAGCATCTGCATCTAAACCTGCCGATGCTTCTAAACCCGCCGAAGCATCTGCTGCATCTGCGGCAAAATAATCGCTTGATGTGATTATGGCTCATTCGGCTATCAGATTTTGATGGCCGAATGGGTTATTTTCCCGCATAGGGAAACGCGTTTATCAACATGGTTTCAGGCAGCCTGAAAACGTGTTTGATGAATGTTTTAATCGGTAGGCAGCCTGAAACCTAACAGGCTTATGGTTTTCAGGCTGCCTACCCATTAAAACAACACCCCCTTTCAGGGCAGCCTGAAAACGCGCACAAACATGAAACCAACACACATTCTTCTCGTCCTTGCTTTATCCGTGCCTTGGCTGGCGGCTTCCGCCCAAGCTGCTGTGGTTCAAATTAGCGCGGGCGCGGATTTGCAAGCGGCGATTGACCAAGCCCAAGCAGGCGACACGCTGCGCCTTGCTGCAGGCGATTATCAGGGCAAAATCATCATCAACAAACCGCTCACGCTGGAAGGCGGCGACAAGCGCGATGCCATCATCCAAGGCGACCGCACGGGGCGCACCATCACCGTTGCCGCGCCCAATGTAACCATCAAACACATCACCGTAACCAAATCAGGCATGAGCCTGCCCAATATGGACGCAGGCATTTTTTTGGATAAAGCCGCCGATGCCGCCCACATCGTTGAAAACAATATTTTGGATAACTCTGTGGGCGTGTATCTTTGGGGCGCGCCCAATGCGGTGGTGGAGCGCAACACCATCATCGGCAACCAAGAATTGCGCGAAAACGAGCGCGGCAACGGCGTAACTGTGTGGAACGCGCCCAATTCCAAAGTCATCTACAACGACATTTCGCACGGGCGCGATGGCATTTTTTCCAACGCCAGCAATTTCAACACGTTTAGCCACAACCATTTCCACGACCTGCGCTACGGCGTGCATTATATGTACACCAACGACAGCCAAATTGAAGACAACGTGGTATCCAACAGCAAAATCGGCTATGCCATCATGTTTTCCACCAATATCAAGCTGCGCAACAATGTGTCGTATAACAACATAGACCAAGGCATCATGCTCAACTACGCCAACGATTCCATTATCGATGACAACGCGGTGGAAAAATCGCCCAAGTGCGTGTATCTCTACAACGCCAACAACAACCAATTCACCAACAACCATTTTGAAGGCTGCGAAATGGGCATCCATTTTTCGGGCGCGGCAGAAGGCAATGTTATCCGCGAGAATGCGTTTGTGAACAACCAAACCCAGATTAAATATGTGGGCACGCGCTTTATGGATTGGGCAGACGGTGGCAAAGGCAATTATTGGAGCGACAACAGCGCGTTTGACCTAGATGGCGACGGCATTGCCGACACGGCATACAAGCCCAACAACATCACCGACCAAATCCTATGGCGCGCGCCATCCGCCCGCTTGCTGATGAACAGCCCCGCCGTGAGCATTGTGAAATGGGCGCAAAAAGAGTTCCCCGCCATTATGCCAGGGGGGATGACCGATAGCCGTCCGCTGATGGTGATGCCTGAGCCACCTGCTTTGCTGATTTTGCGTGAGATTAAGGCGCGCGAACGCAAAACGGTGTGAGTCTTAACACATTGCATAGGCGTGTAAATTTACTTTCAGGCTGCCTTTTAGCCCTTAAAATGCGCTATTCCAAAGGCAGCCTGAAAACTGTAAAGCGGATTGAAACACCGACGCGCAGTATGCCATGCCATCAAAATCGCCATCCATCTGCTCCGCATAAGGCAGCCTGAAACACCATTAACACAAAACCGCAACAGAGAATTCGCACACATGAGCGCACATTTAGTTTTATCCCAAGTAACCAAACAATACGGCACGCAAAAAGCCGTAAACGAAGTTGATTTAACCCTAGAAGCAGGCGAATGCGTGGGCTTGGCGGGGCACAACGGCGCAGGCAAATCCACCATTATGAAATTGATACTGGGCTTAATCCGCCCCACTGTGGGCAGCGTAACCCTGTTTGGCGAGAACGTATCGGGCAGCCGCGCCGCCGAAATTCGCCGCAAAATTGGCTATTTGCCCGAAATCGTTGCCCTGCATCCTAGCCTAACAGGCAAAGAAACAATGGATTTTTACGCCAAGCTCAAAGGCTTGGACACCAAGGGCAACCATGCTTTGCTGGAACGCGTGGGCATCGCCCAATCCGCAGGCAAGCGCGTGGGTGCGTATTCCAAAGGGATGCGCCAACGGCTTGCGCTTGCCCAAGCCTTGCTGGGCGCGCCGCAAGTGCTGCTGTTTGACGAACCCACCACGGGGCTAGACCCTGCTTCGCGCCAGTTGTTCTACCAAATTGTGCACGAGCTGAAAACGCAAGGCGCGACCGTGCTGCTGTGCACCCACGCACTTACCGAATTGGATGGACACGCCGACCGCGTGGTGGTAATGAAAAACGGCAAAAAGCTGGCGGATGGCAATATGCACGAATTGCAAGTGCAAAGCGGCTTGCCTGTGAGCATTGATGTAACCCTTGCCCGCGAAATGGCGTTGCCCGCGCATTGGTGCAGCGTTTCAGGCTGCCCTAATCGTTATATCAGCGAATGCCAAGCGGATGAAAAAGCCGCGCGATTGCAAGAATTGGGCAGCTTGGACAACATCACCGCCATTGACATCCACACGCCTACGCTGGACGAAGTGTATGCCGAGTTTTTAAAACGTGAAGATGTATAACGATAATAAGAACCTGTATTCACTATTTCCATAGACATCTTTTATGCCCTAAAAACGTGGCTACTGCGTTAAAAATGCTCGCAAGGTGTCCAACCTTACTGCGCTTTTTGCCTTGTATCCGCGCTTTTATTTCATAAAATCTGCCTATGGAAATAATGAATACAGGTTCTAAAACACAGGCTACGCCCCAAGGCAGCCTGAAACGCCATTAACATACAAAGGAAGCCCATGTCTCCCACACTCATCATTGCCCAAAAAGAAATTCGCGATAACTTGCGCAACCGCTGGGTGCTCGCCGCCACCATTTTGATGTTTGCCCTTGCACTTGCGCTGGGCTTTATGGGCAGCACGCCCACAGGCAGCGTGAAAGTGGACCCGCTCACCGTAACCGTGGTCAGCCTATCCAGCCTATCCATTTTTCTTGTGCCGCTGATTGCCATGCTGATGGCGTATGACGCGATTATCGGCGAAATTGAACGCGGCACGATGGCGTTGCTGCTGAGCTATCCCATCTCGCGCTGGCAGATTTTGGTGGGCAAATTTATGGGACACGCCGCGTTGCTCGCCATTGCCACCACCATTGGCTACGGCGCAGCGGGCTTGATTTTGCAATGGCAGTTTGGCGGTTTTCAGGCTGCCGCATGGAAGCCGTTTTTCTTGCTGATTGCCGCCAGCATTTTGTTGGGCGCGGCGTTTTTGTCGCTGGGCTATTTGATTAGCGCGAAAGTGAAAGAGCGCGGCACAGCGGCTGGTCTGGCGATTGGCGTGTGGTTGTTTTTCGTGGTGATTTTTGATATGGCGTTGCTGGGCATTTTGGTTGCCGACAGCAAACACCGCATCACCGCCAAGCTGCTGGAAAACGTGCTACTCTTCAACCCCACCGACATCTATCGCCTGCTCAACCTAACAGGCTTTGAAAACACCGCCATGTATTCAGGCATGGCGGGCATCAGTGGGCAAATTGGGCTAAGCAAAACGCTGCTGGTTGCCTCGCAAATTGGCTGGATTATCGTCCCCTTTGCGCTGGCGGCGTGGCTGTTTAGCCGCAGGCAGATTTAGGCGGCAGCCTGAAAAGCAAAAACCAAGTAATGCAAGCGCGAACCACACTGCAATCCACTCGCCTACGAAAGGCAGCCTGAAAATGCCCACATTACTCATCATCCTGCTTGCCCTATCCGCCGCGTTGCTGCTTTACTTTACGCCGTTTACATCGCTTGGCACATCAAAAAGCACGGCGAACGCTATCCCAATCGCCCCAGCGTTTTCCACGCCAGCACGCACCGCTACACCCGCCCCATACTGCCCGACAGCAGCACCGCCCCTTGCAACCCCAGCCCATCCTGCCCGCCTTGCAGCGGCGATAACACCTGCCCCTAGCTCCCCAAGGCAGCCTGAAAAAGGAAATCATCATGTGGCAAACCATCCAACAATGATGGCAAGAACAACGCGACAGACGGCGATACTACTGGCACATGACGCGCTACGCATGGCGCACCATCATCGTTATCTCGCTGCTGATAGAGCTTTCTAACCGCATTGCGTTTTTAGATTTTTTGGACGACTGGATTTTCGGCATCGGCAGCTTCATCATCCTGCTGTGCCTTGGCTACATGGGCATCATTTCTCATTTCACCAAATATCGCCCCGAAGACTGGGAAGACTTCAAATAACCTGACCGCGTTAGCTTTGCCACACAGGCAGCCTGAAAAACAGTTCACACACAAGGAAACCCCATGAAAAAACTTCTCACCACCCTATTGCTCGCCACCGCCCTAGCCGCTTGCGGCGGAGAAAGCAACGCCCCCGCCGCCGATAAACCGCAGCCCCAAGCCATCAGCGATGCCGCCAAAGGCTACTACTGCACCATGAACCTGCCCGAGCACAGCGGCCCCAAAGCGCAAATTTTCCTAGAAAGCAAGCCCAGCGAGCCGCTGTGGTTCTCCACCGTAACCCAAATTTTCAACTTTGTGCGCCACCCTGGTGAGCCCAAAGACATCGCCGCCATCTATGTAACCGACATGAGCGATGCCACCGCCGAAGACTGGGAAAAACCCATCACCACCAACGCCAAATGGATAGATGCGCGCACCGCCAACTATGTGATTGAAAGCCGCTACATCGGCGGCATGGGCACGCAAGATGCCATCCCCTTTTCCAACATGGAAAAAGCCCAAGAGTTTGTTGCCAAAAACGGCGGGCGCATCGTGAAATTTGATGACGTGCCCGATAGCTTTGTGTACGCCAACCCCGTGATTGGCGCACCCGCGCAGTCCGGCAACCCAGCGCAGCCCGCCGCTGCCAGCAACGCCAGCGCACCTGCTGCATCGTCCGCCCCCGCCGCGCACGCGCACAACCATGCTGTTGCCCATTAGCCTTTTTCAGGCTGCCTAATCCCGCCATGGGCAAAGGCAGCCTGAAAATACAAATACACGGCGCAACAGCAGCACATCGCCCAGCCGCAGCGTAAAACGTTTTCAGGCTGCCTAACCATTTGATGCAGCCTGAAAACCCATTCCAACACAATCCACCCCAAAGGACACCCGCCATGCTCACCCGCCGCCGCTTTATCCGCATCACCGCCGCCACCACCGCCAGCGCGCTCCTGCCCCTTGCCCGCAGCCAAGCCGCCAGCGACCCCATCAAGCCTACTCTATGGCAAGGCGTGGCACTCGGTTCAGGCGCGGAACTGCGGCTCTACCATCCCAACCCCGCCATCGCCCAAAGCCTGATTAAACGCAGCCTAGACGAAGTCGCCCGCCTAGAAAAAGTATTCAGCCTATACCGCGACGACAGCCAAATCAAACAACTCAACCGCACAGGCAGCCTGAAAAACCCATCGCCCGATATGCTCGCCGTGCTCAGCCAAAGCCGCTATGTGCACCAGCTCACCCAAGGCGCGTTTGACCCCACCGTGCAAACCCTGTGGAATCTCTACGCCGACTGGTTCAGCAAACACCCCAACAGCAAAACCCCGCCGCCCCATCTTGCCCAAGCCGTCAAACACATCGGCTTTCAGCACGTCCAATTCAACAACCGCGAAGTGCGCTTCACCCAGCCCAAAATGGGCATCACACTAAACGGCATCGCCCAAGGCTACATCACCGACCGCATCGCCACCCTGCTAGAAAAGGCAGGGCTCACCCACGCCCTAATAGACCTTGGCGAACTGCGTCACCTAGACACCCACCACCAATACCCCGAGCAAGTGAGCGTGCGCGACCCCAAAGACCCACAAGGCACGCTGTTCAAAATCCCCCTAGACAACCAAGCCCTTGCCACATCAGGCGGCTACGGCACCCACTTTGACCAAGACGGCAAATTCACCCACCTATTCAACCCCAAAACAGGCAACAGCAACCCGCGCTACCAAAGCATCAGCGTGCGCGCCAACCAAGCCGCCCTTGCCGATGCCCTGTCCACCGCCTTTTCCGTGAGTGATGAAAACGTGATACAAAACGCCATTAAGCAAAGCAAAAACGTAAAAGCATGGGTGATTGCGCTGGATGGCAAAGTGAAAGAATACGGCTAGGGCAGGGCGGTTTAAACCATCTTGTAAACCCTTTTGCCCACTCAAAGGCAGCCTGAAAACGAATTAAGCCGCACCAGCCCATTACCACACACCCCAAAGGCAGCCTGAAAACCATAAATGGAGTATCAGCAGCTTGCCGACTGACATGACAACATCTGCACAGGCAGCCTGAAACCGCTAACGCAATCCGTAGTGTGTGTGGCTTTACCACGCACCGCCAGCAAAGTACTGTCTATTTTGACTGCCCCACATTTCAGGCTGCCTATCCCACCATCCAAACATGACCCCACTCAAACCCAACAAACGCCCCATCAGTGGCGTTTTACTCCTAGATAAACCCCTACACCTATCCAGCAACACCGCCCTGCAACAAGCCCGCCGTCTCTATCGCGCCGAAAAAGCAGGGCACACAGGCGTGCTAGACCCCCTAGCCACAGGCGTGCTGCCCATCTGTCTCGGCGAAGCCACCAAATTCGCCCAATACCTTTTAGATGCCGACAAAGCCTACACCGCCACGCTCCAACTCGGCGCAGCCAGCAGCACAGGCGATGCCGAAGGCGACATCATCGCCACAGGGCGCAGCGACATCAGCCTAAGCGAATTTCAGGCTGCCTGCGCCGCGCTCACAGGCAACATCCGTCAAGTCCCCCCCATGTTCTCCGCGCTCAAACACAACGGCAAACCACTCTACGAATACGCCCGCCAAGGCATCACCATTGAACGCAAACCCCGCGATATCCAAATCCGCCAAATCACCATCCAACACTTCGCCCCACCGCACGCCACCATCGCCGTGCAATGCAGCAAAGGCACTTACATCCGCACCTTAGCCGAAGGCATCGCCAAACAACTGCACACCTACGCCCACCTAACCGCCCTGCGCCGCACAGCTACCGCAGGCTTTCACATCGCCCAAACCCACACCCTTGCCGCTCTTGCCGAGCGCACCGACGATGAACGCGATGCCCTGCTCCTGCCCTGCGATGCCCTTGTGCAACACCTGCCGCGCATAGACCTAGACCACGCCACCGCCCGCAAACTCCGCTTCGGACAACCCGCCCCCTATGCCCCGCAAGGCAGCCTGAAAAGCAACACGCCGCTTCGTGCCTACCACGAAAACGGCGCGTTTATCGGGCTGGTAGAATATTTCAGCCACCACAGCATCCTGAAAGCCCTGCGGCTGATGAATACCAGCCAAACGGTAGAATAGGGCAGGGCAAGCGGTCAAACCACAAGGCAGCCTGAAAACGAGTTTGAAGCGTTTTCAGGCTGCCTTGTGCGCCAATAGCCATTCTTCGGCATTTGCCATTATTCAACATACATCAAATTTAACGTTTGATAATCATTGCTATTTGCTATACCATAGCACCCCAGTCGCGCTTTCTGCGCGGCTGTATTTCATGAATACCAACAAAACCTACAAGGAGAAAAAATGCGCCGACTCTTCACCGCCCTTTGCATGGCAGCCGCTGTCGCCTTTGCCGCTGCGCCTGCCTATGCCAAACCCAAGTTCAAAGTGGTAACCACGTTTACCGTTATCCAAGACATCGCGCAGAATGTGGCTGGCGATGCCGCTGTGGTGGAGTCCATCACCAAACCGGGGGCGGAAATCCACGACTATCAGCCCACGCCGCAAGACATTGCCAAAGCCCAGTCCGCCGATTTGGTTTTGTGGAACGGGCTGAATTTGGAGCGTTGGTTTGAACGTTTTTTCCAAAACGTGCGCAACAAGCCTGCTGTGGTGGTAACGCAGGGCATTGCGCCGATGTCTATCCACGAAGGGCCGTATCGCAACACGCCCAACCCGCACGCTTGGATGTCGCCGAAAAACGCGTTGATTTATATTGAAAACATCAAAAACGCGCTGGTGAAATACGACCCGCAAAACGCGGCGGTGTACGCCCGCAACGCGGCTGCCTACGCGCAAAAAATCCGCCAGCTTGATGCGCCGTTGCGGACCAAGCTGATGCAAGTGCCGCAAAACCAGCGGTTTTTGGTAACCAGCGAAGGCGCGTTCAGCTATCTGGCGCGGGATTACGGCTACAAGGAAGTGTATCTGTGGCCCATCAATGCCGAGCAGCAAGGCACGCCGCAGCAGGTTCGCAAAGTGATTAACACCGTGCGGCAAAACCATATCCCTGTGGTGTTTAGCGAAAGCACCATTTCCGACCGCCCTGCCAAGCAGGTTGCCCGCGAAACGGGGGCGAAATACGGCGGCGTGCTGTATGTGGACTCGCTTTCCGCCAAAAACGGCCCTGTGCCCACTTACATTGATTTGCTCAACGTTACCGTTTCCACCATTGCCAAAGGATTTGGAAAATAATGAACCACCCCGCTGCCGCTTCCATTGCCGTGCAAGGCGTTACCGTGCGCTACAACAACGGGCACACCGCTATCCACGATGTTTCGTTTGAATTGCAAGGCGGCATGACGTGCGCGTTGGTGGGCGTGAACGGCAGCGGCAAATCCACCCTGTTTAAAAGCCTGATGGGGCAGCTCAAACCCCGTCAGGGTTTTATTCGCCTGTGCGGTTTGCCTGTGGACAAGGCGTTGAAGCAAAACCTGATTGCTTATGTGCCGCAAAGCGAAGAAGTGGATTGGCAGTTTCCCGTGTCGGTGTATGACGTGGTGATGCAGGGGCGGTATGGCTACCTGAATTTTCTGCGCATTCCCAAGGCGGGCGACAAGCAAAAGGTGCAAGACGCGATGCAGCGCGTGGACATCGCCCACCTTGCCCACCGCCAAATCGGCGAGCTGTCGGGCGGGCAGAAAAAGCGCGTGTTTCTTGCCCGCGCTCTGGCGCAGCAAAGCCGCGTGATTTTGCTGGACGAGCCGTTTACCGGCGTGGACGTGAAAACGGAAGACGCGATTGTGGATTTGCTCGGGCAGCTTCGTGCGCAAGGGCATCTGATTTTGGTATCCACGCACAATCTGGGCATGGTGCCCGATTTTTGCGACCAAGTGGTGATGATTAACCGCACCGTAGTCGCAGCGGGCAGCACGGCGGAGACGTTTAACCAGCTCAATTTGGAGCAAACTTTCGGCGGCGTGCTGCGCCACTTCCATTTGGCGGGCAACGATTTGCACGAAGACGAAGACGCGCGCACGCTCACGGTGATTACCGATGACGAACGCCCCGCCGTGTTCTACGGGCAAACCAAAAACGACCCGCCCGCTGCCAAACAGCCCAAACAATCCAATAATAGGCAGCCTGAAAACGGAGATACGCCATAATGGAATTGCTGTTAGAGCCGTTTTCGTATCAATACATGGTGAAAGCGATTGCGTTTAGCGCGGCGGTGGGCGGCATGTGCGCGTTTTTATCGGCGTATCTGATGCTTAAAGGCTGGTCGCTGATTGGCGATGCGCTGTCGCATTCGGTCGTGCCCGGCGTGGCGGTTACTTACGTGCTGGGGCTGCCGTATTCGGTGGGCGCGTTTGTGTCGGGCATTTTGGCGGCGTTGTCTATTTTGTGGATTCGCGCGGTTACGCATTTGAAAGAAGAGGCGATTATCGGCTTTATTTTCACCACGTTTTTTGCGCTGGGGCTGTTTATCGTGTCGGTGAACCCGACTGCGGTGAATGTGCAGGAGATTGTGTTGGGCAATATTTTGGGCATTGCCGATGAAGATATTTTTCAGGTAGCCATCATCATCGGCGTGAGCTTACTGTTTATGCTGTTTGCTTGGAAAAACCTGCTGCTGGTGTTTTTTGACGAAACGCAGGCGGTGGCGGTGGGCTTGTCGCCGCTGCGCTATAAGGTGCTGTTTTTCTGCCTGCTGTCGGCCTGCGTGGTGGCTGCGCTGCAAACGGTGGGCGCGATTTTGGTGATTGCGATGGTCATCACCCCCGGTGCAACCGCCTATCTGCTTACCGACCGCTTCGGCAAACTGGTGTGGATTGCCATTGCGCTGGGCGTGTTCACCAGCGCAATCGGCGCATACGCCAGCTATTTTTTGGACGGCGCAACGGGCGGCATCATCGTGTGCCTGCAAACCGCGCTGTTTTTGCTGGCGTTTTTCTTTGCGCCCAAATACGGGCTAATCCGCCAACGGTTGTTTAGGCAGCCTGAAAACGCTGAATGCGGGGAGTACTGCCATGAGTAGCCTGATTAACTGGTTTGCTGAGCCGTTGAGCTTTCCATTTATGCAAAACGCGCTATGGACGGCGTTGATTGTGGCGGTTACCTGCGGGCTGCTGTCTTGCTATTTGGTGCTCAAAGGCTGGTCGCTGATGGGCGATGCGGTGTCGCACGCGGTGCTGCCCGGCATTGTGCTGGCGTTTGTGGCGGGCATTCCGCTGGCGGTGGGCGCGTTTGTGTCGGGGCTGCTGTGCGCGCTGGGCGTGGGCTACCTGAAAAACAACAGCCGCTTGAAGGAAGACACGGTGATGGGGATTGTGTTTTCGGGCATGTTTGCGCTGGGCGTGGTGCTGTTTACCAAGGTGCAAACCGACCAGCATTTAACGCATATTTTATTTGGCAACGTGCTGGGCGTGAGCGATGCGGAGCTGCGGCACACGCTGGCGGTGTCGGCGGCGATTGTGCTGGTTATCCTGCTGAAATGGCGCGATTTTCTGCTGTATTGCTTTGACCCCGTGCAGGCGCGGGTGTGCGGTTTGTCGCCTTTCAGGCTGCATTACGGGCTGCTGATTCTGCTCGCGCTCACCATCATCACCGCCATGCAGGTGGCGGGCGTGGTGCTGGTGGTGGCGATGCTGATTTCGCCTGGTATCACCGCCTTTCTGCTTACCAAACGATTCGGCTGTATGCTGGCGGTGGTGCTGGCGGCTTCGGGGTTCACCAGCGTGTTCGGCACGCTGCTGAGCTACCACCTGAACGCGGCAACCGGGCCGTGCATTGTGCTGTTGCAGGCGGGGGTGTTTTTGCTGGCGTTGTGGTGGGCGAAATGGCGCGGTGGTGGGGCGGTGGAAACGGGGGGAGAATAGAAATAGGCAGCCTGAAAATGGGTTTTACGTTTCAGGCTGCCTATTATGATGGCTGAATGGGACAGCGGATGGCTGGGCTACGGTGGGGTGCAGGGGCTTGCCCCTGCTCGTGGTAGGCGGCGAAACGCCTGCTCTGGCAAAAAATAAAAAATGTTGAAAGGCAGCCTGAAACGGGAAGTATTGGTTTCAGGCTGCCTTGGGTTTAAACGGATAAGGCAGCCTGAAATCAGGATTACGCCATCAATAGGCATTGGGTAGCAAGTTGTTGATGCGCCATAGGCGGCCTGAAAAAGGGGGAAATACGGTTTTCAGGCTGCCTTAGGCGTTTGGCAACCATTAAAGGCAGTCTGAAAATGGGGTGTGAAGATGGGTAAGATTGAGACAGCCTGAAAACGAGCGAAGCGTTTTCAGGCTGCCTTAATGTTCTCCATAAAAGCCCTGCCAATGGGTCGTCAAATTTTTTACTTTCGGTGGGTTTGGGTGGGTTGAATTTTTGGTAGTCTTTAATGTTGGCAAGCATTTGTTTCATAATCCAGCCGTAAAACACGTTCATAAAGAACAGTTGGAAATGCCCTGTTTTGCTGTATGCCTGCCCTGATAGGGTAACGTCTAGCTGGGTGGGGGGGGGCGCTGGGGCTGGGGCAGGTGATGTCTAGCGAGAGCATGATGGCGCGGTCGTCGTTTTCGCTGGTGAGCACGAGCTGGCTGTTGTTTACGCCGACCACTTGGAAGAAATCTACAAAATCGTCTGCTTGCGGCACGCGGTCGGGGTTTTTGTCTGCAAAGCCGCTGATTTCTTCGGCTTTGAGCAAGCGGGCAATGGCGTTGCGAATGCGCAGGGCGATGGCGAACGTTTTGGGGGTTTTGGATGTGAGCGCGACGTAGGCTTCCCATGCGTTGGTGCCGTTGAGCACTTTGCCGTGGGTGCTGTCAAGGCAGTCGCATTCTATTTGTGGGGCGATAAGCTGGGCTTGGTTGGGGATGTGGACTTGTGCCATGGGGTTTCCTTTTGGGGTTGTTTGTCAACTGGGTTTCAGGCTGCCTTTGGCAGCACGGCTACACGGCTGTGCCTGATACGCTGGCGGGTTGGCTGGGGCTGGGCGGCTGTGGTTGTGGTGGTTGCTGCGGTTCGCTGCTTTGCCATTGCCAGTTGCGTTCATACGCGCCGAGCACGGCGTTAGGGTATTTCAGGCTGCCTAGGCTGCCGTTGTAGCGGGCGAGCATGCGCACTAGGTTGCCGTTTTCTAGGTTGCCGTAGTGGCGCAGGATGGTGCAGCCGTAGCGTAGGTTGGTGCGGACATCAAATAGGTTGTGGCTGTCGTTGCCGATGTAGCGTTGCCAAAAGGGCATCACTTGCATCAGCCCTTTTGCGCCAACGTTGCTGATGGCGTATTGGCGAAAGCGGCTTTCTACTTCTATCAGCCCAAGGATGATTTGCGGGTCTAGCCCTGCGCGGCTGGCTTCGTATTGAATCATCACCAGCAGGCGGCGGCGGTAGAGTTCGTTGTCGATAAAGCGGGCGAGACGAGCGGACATTTCGTTGAGCCAGCGTTGCCCTTCGGCGGGGCGGTCAAACACAAGGCGCGGTGGGCTGGCGTTTTCTACGGATTGGCGCATGATGCTGGCTACGTCGTCGGACAGGGTTTCTTCGCGTTGTGCGCCTGCGTGTAGGATGGCGGGGGTGGCTAGGGCGGCGGTGGTGAGCAGGAAGTGGCGGCGGGTTAGGGGCATGGTTGGGTGGGGATTAAGGGGTTGGGGGCAGCCTGAAAGTGGGGGCGTGGTGGTTTATCGGTTTCAGGCTGCCTTTGGAGTGTGGGCGTGATACGGTTTGTTTACAGATTTTTGAACAGCGATTAGGCAGCCTGAAAATGGATTTGCGTTGGTTTGCCTGTTTCAGGCTGCTTTTATGTGTTGCGCTATTGGGCATCATGGCGTTTGCCAGTATTCAAATAACGATGACGTTAGGCAGCCTGAAATTTAAAATGAAGCGGCGACGGCTCGTCGCCATAAATGGCGTATTCAACAGGGCTGTGCTGCTTGGCAAGATGTCGGCGAGCCGCCGACGCTCCATCGGGTGTGTTTTTTTAACCGTTTCTGTTTACAACAATCTGAACAGCGATTAGGCAGCCTGAAACGTGAAAAACAGTTTTCAGGCTGCCTTAATGGCTACGGCTTTCGTGCCAACATATTTACAAATTTAAACTGCACGGGATTGCCGTGGGCATCTTTGGCGTGCATCGCGCCGAGTTCTTCGCGGTAGTCAAGCAGTTCCCAGCCTGCGTAGTAATCGCGCAGTTCGTTTTCTTGGAAGGTGAACGAGAACGGCATGGGGCAGGGGTAATCGGGCGTATCCATCGCGCAGACAATCAGGTTGTAGCCGCCGCTTTGGGTGTGCGCTTGCATATCGGCGATGATGGCGGGCACGCGGTCGCGTTCTAGGAACATAAAAGTTACGGTGGAGACGATAAAGCCGTAGTCGTGTTGCAGCGCGGCTTGGTTTAGGTCGTAAAGCTCGGTGTGCGCGGGGATTTGCTCTTCGGAGGCGATTTGGGCGATGTTGGCAAGACCGTTGGCATTGGTGTCCACGGCGGTTACGTCAAAGCCTTGCAGCGCGAGATACAGCGCGTTGCGCCCTTGCCCTGCGCCCATGTCCAGCGTTTTGCAGGGGGCGATTTGGTGTTGCTCTACGGCGCGGATGACTTCGCTGTGGGTGGCGGTTAGCCCGTAGCGCAGGTGGATGTAGTGCGCGGCGGTGGTGTAGTAATCCAGTTGCACGCGCACGTTGTCGCTGGCTTGGGCGAGTTGGTATTCGCTGTTGGGCGCAAGTTGCACGCTGGGGTTGGCGGCGCAAAGTTCGTGTTCGGCGATGATGTCGTGTTGCGCGGATAGCTCGCGGATTTTCAGGCTGCCTGATAGGACTTGATACTGCGCCCATGTGTGTTCGGGCACGCGCTGCCCTGCAAATAGCTCGGCGGGGAGGGTGGATGGATTCCATTCGGGGGCGGAAGCGTAGGCGATAAGTTGCATGATGTGTGCTTTGAGTGAGCGTTTGTTTAGAAAAATGAATTATATAGGTTTTTTGGCTGGCTGCGAAAGGGGCGCGGGTGGTGGGCGGCGGGGGTGTGGTTTTTATAACCCGTATTCACTATTTCCATAGGCATCTTTAATGCCCTAAAAACGCGGCTACTGCGTTAAAAATGCTCGCAAGGTGTACAACCTTGCTGTGCTTTTTGCCTTGTATCCGCGCTTTCATGTCATCAAATCTGCCTATGCAAATAATGAATACGGGTTCTTAGGCTGCCTTGGTGAGTGGCAAGGGTAGGATGCGTTTCAGGCTGCCTTGATGTGTTGGGGCAGCCTGAAATTCAATCTATTCAGTCAAAAAATATGGGGCGCAACAGCAGGCGGTTTTAGCAAACACGCAACCGATGGAAACATTCTACAAAAGGTTTTCAGGCTGCCTAATCCCCCAAGGCAGCCTAAAACCTACTTCATCGCCGAAAAAACCACCATCAAAATCGGCGACACAATATTCACAATAAACCCAAAGCTAATCGCCATCGGCACCACCGCCAAGCCGCCCGATTGCTGGATAACAGGCAGGGTAACGTCCAAACTGGTTGCGCCGCCTATGCCCACCGCCGCGCTGGGAAACCGCCGCATCAGCAGCGGGATAACCACCAGCGCAAAAAATTCGCGCAGCAAGTCGTTCAATAACGCCACGCTGCCCCACTCCGCGCCATACGCGCTGGTCATCACAATGCCCGAAAGCGAATACCAACCATAGCCCGAAGCCATCGCCAAACCCTGCGTCCACGATATTTCAGGCTGCATCCCTGCAAATAGGCAGCCTGAAACCGCGCAAGAAAGCATAAACAGCAACGCCGTTTGCCAGCCGCGCCGATTCAGCAACACTTGGCGCAACGCCACGCCCCCGCCGCGCAACTGCATCCCCACCACAAAAATCAACAGCATCAACGCGCCCGTCGCCGCAAAATCAGGCGGCATGAGCGCAGGTGGCAACAGTTTGCCAATGACCAAGCCCAGCAACACCACCGCCACTTGCTTGATGCTGCCCATGCTGCCCCCGCGCTGCGCACCGTGTTCCGCCTGCCTGCGCTGTTGCCACGGAACGCAGCGGTCAAACGCACACAGCACGGCAAGATTGCACCCCATCAGCAGCGTAAACAGCAGCACCACGCGCAGCGCGATGTCGGCCAAACGCGCAACCAGCCCGCCCACTTGCGCCAAGCCGATGCCAATCAGCAGCAGGATGAGATACACCAGCCCAGTAAGCAAGCGGTCTAGCATTTTCAGATACGGCTTGGGCAGGCGAATGGCAAAGCCGATAAACATAGGCGTGAGCACCAGCGCAAGCGTTTTAAGGCTTTCCATGTAGCTTCCTTGCAAAATGGGCGATTATACTGCTTTGCACCGCCAGCTTGTCGGCAGCCTGAAAACCCCCTATAATCCGCCCTTTTCTAACTCGGGTTGGTAGCTCAGGGGTTAGAGCAGGGGACTCATAATCCCTTGGTCGTGGGTTCGAACCCCACCCGACCCACCAGATTTTTCAAAGTCTAAACAATCGTTTAGGCTTTTTTCTTTGGTTGGCGGATTATTTTCGTGTGTCCAATTTGTGTCTTGATTGAAAGCCAAATCATCCAGCAAAGCCGCGTGGCGATGCAGATGTTCAGGCGCAAGGTGGGCATACCGTTGCACCATTTCTATGCTTTCCCAACCGCCCATTTCTTGCAGAATGTTGAGCGGAACGCCTTTTTGCACCAACCAGCTTGCCCAAGTGTGCCGCAGGTCATGCCAACGAAAATCGCTGATGCCTGCGGTGGCTAGGGCATTGCGCCAAATGCGAGAACTGATGCTGTGCAGCCGCCGTCCTTTGCTGTGGGTAAACACATATGCTTTGTGTTTACCCATTTGCTTTTGGATAACGGCTAAGGCGGTTTGATTGAGCGCGATGCCAATCGCCCTACCCGACTTGCTTTCACTTGCTTCAACCCATGCGACACCACGTTGCAAATCTAGCTGTTGCCAGCGCAGATTGATAACGTTGCTTTGGCGCAAACCTGTGGCAAGGCTAAATATTGCCATATCCGCCATGTATTCAGGTAAAGCGGCGATAAGCCGTTCGGCTTCGGCAGGGGTGAGCCAGCGAATGCGGCGTTTAGGTTCGCGGTATAGGGTGATTTTTGGGGCGTTATCTATCCACAGCCATTCGTTTGCGGCTTTGTTGAGTATGGCGCGCACCAAAGCCAAATAGCGGTTTTTGGTGGCGTTGGCTTTGCCTTGCATGGTTTTTGCAACGCTGTGCATCACAAAGTCGCGCGTTAAGTGGTGTAGATAAACGCCTTTAAACATGGAAAGTCCACGCAGCCGATAAATATCGCTTTGAATGCTTTTCTTTTCCTGTTTTTCATGTAGCCAGCGTAATGCGGCTTCTTCCCACAATCTCGGTGGTTTTTTATCTAGCTTTTCTTGCTGCCATAAATCGTATTTCAATTTATCGTGCAGCCTTTGGGCTTCTTGTTTGTTTTGCGTGCCAGTAGATTGTCTAATTCTGCTGCCGCTCGGTGTCCGAATGTCAATGTACCAGACACCGTTTTTTCGTTGATAGATGGGCATTGTTGTTTACTCCTGCTGCGAGCCAATGCCTGCACGGATTGATTTTCAGCTTCGGCAAGCAATGCGTCAAGATGGGCTTGGTGGATGCAATAGCTGCGTCCGATTTTTGCGGCGAGTAATTTGCCGCTGCGTATCATTTCGCGCACCGTTTCAGGGTGGCATTTAAGATAGGCAGCGGCTTGGGCGACGTTGTAGGTTTGGCTGTTCATGAGTTATACCCATACCAATCACTATTTTGCGCAACGTATTCGCAGATGATTTCAGCGTTCTCACGGTCTGACTTGGCTAAAAAATCCACCCACGCGAGTGTGTTGTTGCCATCGTTTCTCTTCAATGCGCCCGCAGCGTTATCTATCGCCCATTGCAGCATTTCATCATCTACTTTGCCTTGAAAGATACGGGGGACTTCTCGCCGAATATCGCGGTTTAGAATGATGCGCACTAGGGTGTAAAGCTCAATATGGGGCATGGGGGTGCGCATTTGGTCAAGGACGGCTTGTTTGTAGGCAGATAATGGCGTTTGTTGAGTTTGCATAATGATTTCCTTTGCTATCGGCTTGGGCTTATCGGGCAATGGTTTCAAAAATCGTCAGCGATGCGTGTTCATTCCACTGCGCCAGTTGTTTGATGATGCTGTGGCGTTTGGCGCGGGCTACGAGCAGCATCCGTCTTTGTGGGTCAAAAAAAAGATACAGGCAATGGTATGTGCCTGTATCTGTGGCGATGGGGATTAAGCGAAAGTGCGGGTAATCTTGGGCTTGGGGAATGAAGCTGGGATTGACCTTTACCGTGGTGATGATGGGTGCTGGGTTTTGCATGGCACGTTTCTTTATGAAAAATAAATAGGTTGCTTCAATAATGAAACTACTGATAACGAAGTAGAGCCAAAATGCAACGCCATAGCTGGTTATATGGTCAATAATGCTGGCAATGAATATATCTATTTTATTGGTGCTGGATTGTCCACGAAAACTATGCAGCTTCCTGTATGCCCAATCATGCGTGAGCCAAACCAATAGAAGCGACATCAAAAAAGAAATAAATTTCATGCCGTCTGTAATATGAGACGGCAATTCATTTTGGATTGGCTCAAAAATAAGCTGTCGCCCTTGTGTGGTGGTTTTGGTGGTGATTTTCATGTTTTGCTCACTTTGTCTTAATTCACTTCAACAACAAGAATGCGCCCAATAAAACGAGCTGTGCCAACAAGAAAAGGCAGCCTGAAATCATCAATAGCCTTTTCAGGCTGCCTAAAAAATCATCCTGCTCTTCAATGGCTTGATTACGCATCTTGGTTGCCACCGAACCCATCAGCTTGTTTTCTGCATCCTGCAAATAAGCATCGTTGGCGCGGATAATCTCACCCAACAAATATTGTTTCTGTTCAGCAAGGCTCTCTGCTGCTTGGGTTACAGCTTGCGCTTGTATTTTGAATTGCGTCAAAAAAATTTCCTGTTGCTCGTTTTGCTGTTGTTGCAATTGCTGGGTGTACTCTTTGATGTGGCGTTTTTGCGTAACCAACACCGCAAGAATGGGGTCGTCTTCACTTACCTTGATGCCCGTAGCGGCAAACACTTCGGTTTGAAGCTGGGCGATTTCGCTTTCAGGCTGCCATTGTGGGCGCAAGGTGCTATGCGTAGCCGTTGTGGCAAAACCGCCCATGCTGTCCCAATCATCTTGATGTGGGGTCATTTTGCGTGGGCGGTTGGGTTGAATGATGGAATTAGTTTGCATCATCTTGTTGGTTGCCTATGGGAAGTTTAGCCAATTGTGCAAATACTTCGTTTCGTACACGAGTTAAGCGTGAGCGTGCTGCCAATTTAAATAAATCGTGATGATTTAAGGCTTCGGCAAAAGTTAAATTGTTTGTTGTCATGTCATAAATATCTTTGCCAAAGGTATCGGGGGCACGATTTGGAATATGAACGACACCGATAATGCGCGCCTTGTTGGCTTCGTACACTTTGAACTTAAAAAAATCTTTGCCACCATCTTGCACTTCACCCTTAAAGTCATTGAGCCATACAACCACATCGGCTTTTGTGGTTTTGAGCGTTTGCGCCAAACCTTTAACGCAATCATTCAATGCTTGCCCACCATTCATGGGGACGTGCATGACTACACGAACACCGCTATCTATTAAAATTTGAATCAAATCTGCTTCGGCAAGATATGCCATAAGCGGAACAAAAGTTG
>NZ_JAUMZV010000031.1 GCF_030527935.1 Kingella sp. (in: b-proteobacteria) | reverse complement strand
TTTAAAACAATTGGTAAGAAGTAATTTATCCTAGTTATCTAGGACAGCCCCAAATCTTTTGCCGCAACGGCGGAAACGGCATGGGCATCGGCGGCGGCGTTGTCTGCCGGCGCGGGCAAGCCAGCGGTTAAGCCCAAAGCAAGCGTGATGGTGGCGATGAATTTGTTCAGGGGAAATCTTTCTGTGTTGATTGCAAAGGCGGCAGTCTAGCTTCAAACCGCGCCGCCAAACAGCGCGATAACCGAAACGCCGTGTCTCGCATGGAGAAAGAATGATATGAATTCACACATTAGGCAGCCTGCGGAGCGTAGCGGAGTTACGAAGTTAAAACGGTAAACATCGTTTTAACTTCGTAACTCCGCTACGCTCCGCAGGCTGCCTTTTGCTGCCCATCCCGCCCCGTTTTCAGGCTGCCGCTTTACACGCCACCATATAATTCACGCTCACATCATCCTGCAAAAAATACTGCCGCGTGAGCAAGTTAAACGACATCCCGCGCGTGTCCACCACGTCCAGCCCAGCCAGCCGCGCCATGCGTGCCAATTCGGATGGCGTGATAAATTTTTGCCAATCGTGCGTACCTTTGGGCACAAGGTTGAGCACATATTCCGCGCCCAGCACCGCGTGCAGATACGATTTGGGATTGCGGTTGATGGTGGAAAAAAACACCCAGCCATCGCGCTTTGCCAGCTTGGCGCAGGCGCGGATGATGGAAGCGGGGTCGGGCACGTGTTCCAGCATTTCCATGCACGTTACCACGTCAAACGACTGCGGCATTTCCGCCGCCAAATCTTCCACGCTCACGCAGCGATAGGCGATGTTGCCCACGCGCTCGGCATCGGCGTGCGCCTGCGCGGTTTTCAGCGAAAGCTCCGCCATGTCCACGCCCAACACACTTGCCGCGCCATGCCGCGCCATGCTTTCCGACAATATGCCGCCGCCACAGCCCACATCCAGCACCGCCTTGCCTGCCAAGTTGGCGTGTTGGTCAATGTAGTCCAAGCGCAGGGGGTTGATGTCGTGCAGCGGTTTGAACTCGCCTGTTTTGTCCCACCATTTATCGGCGATTTGGCTGAACTTGGCGATTTCGCTGGGGTCAACGTTGATGGTTTTTTCGTGGGTCATTTTGTTCTCCTTGTTTACAAAAAGGCAGCCTGAAAAATGGGATAGCGGTGTTTTCAGCCTTGCGCATCGCTCTGCGGCATACCCCTTTATAACCCAAATCAAAGATTTGGACAAAGGGGGCAAGGCTGCCTTATCTCATCACGACTGTTTAAACGTGCGCAACCACATCACCCACACAATCAGCAACACCGCCGCAAAAAACATCACGCTCCACACAGGCAGCGACACGCCCAACACCTTATGCACTTCGCCGCAAAAGCCCGAATCGCCGCGCAACAGCGGTTCATATAATTTAAACAACGGCTTGTTTTTTAGCACAAACGACAGCGGCGCACCGCAATCAGGCTGCTCGGCAGGCGGCAGCGATTGCAAATGAATCTGCTTTGCCGCCACCCACGCGCCAAACGCCGCAGGCGCAGAAATCAACACCGCCGCCAGCGTGCGCCCCAGCAGCTTGCGATGCGGCAACGCAAGGCACAGCAGAGCCATCAACATGGCAACCACCAACGCCAAACGCTGCTGAATGCACATCACACACGGATGCATTTTCAGCACATATTGCCCAAAAAACGAGCCGCACACGCCGCCCGCCGCCACCAAAAACACCAGCAGCACCGTCAAACGATAGCGCGGCATCGCCCGCAATTTATTCACTAAACTCATGTTGTCATTCCAAAATCATTAAAACCGCGAAGTATAATCCTAATTTTCCCACAAGGCAGCCTGAAATGTCCCCAGCCACCGCACTCGTTATCTTTTCGGGTGGACAAGATTCCACCACCTGTTTATTCCAAGCCATCGCTGATTGCGGCGCAGGCAACGTGCAAACCATCAGCTTCCACTACGGGCAACGCCACGCCATTGAGCTGCAACGCGCCGCATGGATAGCGCAAGATTTGGGCGTGCCGCACACCGTGTTGGATTTATCGCTGCTGGGCAGCATCACCCACAACGCGCTGATGGACAGCCACGCCGCCATCCAACCAGCAGGCAACACGCCCAACACCTTTGTGGACGGGCGCAACGCCCTATTTCTGCTCTACGCCGCCATCCACGCCAAAGCGCAAGGCATCCACCGCCTATACACAGGCGTGTGCGAAACCGACTTTTCAGGCTACCCCGACTGCCGCGACGTGTTCATCAAATCCATGAACGTAACGCTTAATCTCGCCATGGACTACCCCTTTGACATCCGCACCCCGCTGATGTGGCTCACCAAAAAGCAAACATGGGCACTCGCCGACAAGCTCGGCGCGTTTGACTACATCCGAGCGCACACCCACACCTGCTACATGGGCGTGGACGGCGGCTGCCACCAATGCCCCGCCTGCGTGCTGCGCGAACGCGGTTTGCAAGAATATTTGGCGGAACGGGGCGGGAGCTAGGGTTGCGCCGTTGTTGCGGGTATTAAAGGCAGCCTGAAACGCACTTTAATCCGTTTCAGGCTGCCGCAATCATCCGCGTAATTTGAAACAGAACATGGCGTATCGCCGCCATACCCATTCTTTCCATTGCCGTAGTTCAAACGTTTCAGGCTGCCTTTAAGCATCGCAAAGGCAGCCTGAAAACCAAAACCGCTTGCTGTTGAGCCAAACGATTTTTAGTGGTGTCCTAAAAAGTATGCTGGCTTGATAATGGTTGATGGCAAACAGCATTGGTTAAAAATCCGACAATCTGTTCCTTCCCCCGCTGGCGGGAGAAGGTTAGGATGGGGGTGGCAGGTGGATTAAACAACTACCCTAACCCTTCCCCACCAGCGGCGAGAGAAAACAGCGGTGTACATACTTTTTAGGATACCACCGAACAGTAAGTGCCCCGCTGGCACGAGACGCATGGTTAAAGCCACAACCCATTTTCAGGCTGCCTTGCTCCCTACTCCACCCTTTTCAGCAACACCGCCCACGCCGCCAGCGCAAACACACTCATCGCCGCAAACGCCCAACGCGGCTGCACCTGATACAGCCCGCCCGCCAGCAGCGTCAAGCCCGCCACCGCCACGCAACTCGCCATGCCAATATACAACGCCTGCAACCGCGCCATATCCTTTTCAGGCTGCCGCACAATAAAGCGCACCATCGCAAAATGCGACAAACTAAACCCCGCCGCGTGCAACAGTTGCACCCCCAACAGCAGCCAAGGGTTCACCGTCGCCGCCATCACCAGCCACCGCCCTGCCGTCAGCACCGCCGAAACCCGCATCAACCGCACAATCCCCACATCACCCAGCCAACGTTTAGAAAAGAAAAACAGCACAATCTCCGCCACCACCGCCGCGCTCCACAGAGCGCTCACCTGCTGCGGCGCAATCCCCGCCGCCTGCCAATAAATCACCCCATAAGTGTAATACGCCGCATGGCTGCCCTGAATCAACGACACCGCCAGCAGCATCCCCCGCGTTTCAGGCTGCCGCAGCAAAGCCGCAAAGCCCAACGCATCTCCCTGCGCCGCCGTTGCCCGATTCTGCAACGCAGGCGCAGCCCGTGGCAACTGCATCAGCCCATGCGCCAGCAGCAACGCCAGCATCAAATAAACCAACTGCCCCGCGCCCAACCGCGCCGCCACCCAGCCCGCCAACAACACGCCCAAAATATACGACCCCGAGCCAAACAAACGCACCCGCCCATAATCCAAGCCAATCTGCTTTTGCCACGCGCTCGCCG
Source organism: Kingella sp. (in: b-proteobacteria) (assembly GCF_030527935.1). Taxonomy (GTDB): domain Bacteria; phylum Pseudomonadota; class Gammaproteobacteria; order Burkholderiales; family Neisseriaceae; genus Kingella_B. The sequence continues at coordinate 22,101 of NZ_JAUMZV010000031.1, read as the reverse complement.
CCGTCTCGTTCAACGGCATCTCGCCGCCATTCAACGCAAAAAACAGCCAAATCGCCGCCACCAACAACCATGCCACATCCACACTCGCCGCCGCAGCCAACAACGCCAACACGCTGCCCCATGTTGTCCAGCGAATCGTAGGCAACAGCGCATCCAGCCGCCGCACCCGTTTAGACAGCCACAGCCCGCCCGCAAAGCGAAACAAATAAGCCGACGACATCACAAACGCAATAAAAAATTCCGAATAATGATGGCTCTGCAACCACAGCGGAAAAAACGGCTGCACCACGCCAAATGCGCAGTAATAGCCCAAAAAATTCAATGCCAGCCAAGAAAAAGCAGAAATTTGAACAGACGGCTTCATCGCCAAACCTTGTTTACAAAAATAATAGGGATAATGTTGCCACGCCCAAAGGCAGCCTGAAAACCAATTAAACACAACCCAATCTCGTTTCAGGCTGCCTCCCCGCTTTGTCTTTGTCTTTATCTTGATATTTCTGATACAGCCATACCCAAAGCGGTATCAGCAATAATGCCACGCCAACCGCCGCAAAGGCAGAAGCAAACGCTTTGCCAAACAAAATCGGCATCGCCACAATGGCATACGGCAGCATTTCCGCAAACAGGTGCAGCAAAAATTTGAATGCCCTTGCCGCCAAACTTTCTTTTGGCTTAACGGTTTCCTTAGCTTGTTTATCCATCTTCCCATCCAAATAAACTTTCAGGCTGCCTATTCCACACGAAAAGGCAGCCTGAAATCCACTATTCAATCAAAACGCGCGCTCCACCGCCGTTTTAATCCATTCCATCAAATGAGCGGGCATCACGCCCCACGCCAGCAGCAGCAACGCGTTGAGAGACAACATCCATTTCGCCGCCAGCGTGCCGCTCATCGGCTCGTGTTGGGTCGCACCTTCAAAATACATCGCCCGCACCACGCGCAAATAATAATACGCGCCCACCAAGCTCATCGCCACGGCAAACACCGCCAGCCAAGTCGCCCACGGATAAGGCGCGGCAACCAAGGCTTTCAGCACCGCAAGTTTGGCGTAAAAGCCCGCCAGCGGCGGAATGCCCGCCATGCTAAACAACGCCAGTAGCATCAAAAACGCATACCACGCATTGCGCTGGTTTAAGCCCGCCAAATCTTTGATTTGATTGCATTCGTGGTGCTGATTGCTCACCGCCATCAACACGCCAAAGCCTGTTAGGCTCATCAGCGCGTAGATAATCGCGTAGTACAAGGCAGCCTGAAAACCAATCTGCCCGCCCACAAAGCCCAGCAGCACAAAACCCATATGCGACACGGTGGAAAACGCAAACATTCGTTTCACATTGGTCTGCATAATCGCCGCCAGATTGCCCAGCAGCAGCGACAACGCCGCCAGCGCGGCAAACAGCAGTTGCCAATCGCCCTTTTGCAACACCAAGCCGCTCACCAAAATGCGGAACGCGAAAATGGTCGCGGCAATTTTGGGCACAGAGCCGATAAACGCGCCCACCGAAGTTGGTGCACCTTGATACACATCGGGCACCCACATATGAAACGGCACCGCGCCAAATTTAAACGCCACCGCCGCCACAATAAATAGCACGCCCAATTTCAACAGCCAGCCGTTCACATTGCCGCTTTGGGCAGCCTGAAAAATATCGGCGAAATTCAGGCTGCCTGTTGCGCCGTAAACCATAGACACGCCGTATAGCAAAATGCCCGAAGCCAGCGCGCCCAACACAAAATATTTCAACGCCGCTTCGGCAGCGCGCGCCGAATCGCGTTGCAAGGCAATCATGGCATACAGCGACAGCGACAGCAGCTCCAAGCCAATATACGCCGTCAAAAAATGCCCCGCGCTTATCATCACGCTCATGCCCGCGCAGGCAAACATCGCGAGCGTGTAATACTCGCCTTTGAAAATGCCGCGCAGTTGGTTATACGGCTTGGCATACACAAACAACGCCGCCGTTGCCAAATACACCACCAGCTTGGCCGCTTGCGAAATGCCATCGGCAATATAAAAACCGTTGAACGCCACAATCGGCGTGCTGGTCCACACCGCCAGTTGCGCACCCGATGCCGCCAGCATGGCAACAATGCTCAATCCATGCGTGCTAAAACGGTTCTCATCGCTTGTCCACAAATCCAGCAGCAGTACGCCAAATAGCCCAATCAGCAACACGATTTCAGGTGTGGCTGCACTCAAATTCAAACTTGTCCAATCCATGTTTCACCTCAAATCTTGCTTTGCGCGATTTGCGCCATTAGGTTGTCCGCCGCTTGGTGGATAACCGCGACAAACGGCTCGGGCAGCAAGCCCATGCCCAGCACGGCAATCGCCAAAATCGCCAAAATGGCAAATTCTCGCGCGTTGATGTCTTTCATTTCTTTCACGGCAGGATTGCGAATCTCGCCAAAAATCACGCGCTTATACATCCACAGCGTGTAGCACGCGCCCCAAACCAGCGTGGTCGCCGCGATTGCGCCTACCCACAGGCTGTAATGCGTTGCGCCCACAATCACCATAAATTCGCCCACAAAGCCCGATGTGGCGGGCAAACCTGCGTTTGTCATGCTAAACAGCATCATAAACGCGGCAAACTTCGGCATCACGTTCACCACGCCGCCGTAATCGGCAATATTGCGCGTGTGCAATCGGTCGTACATCACTCCGATGCACATAAACATGGCGGCGGAAACAAAGCCATGCGAAATCATCTGCATAATCGCGCCCTTGAAGCCCCAACCTTCAGGCTGCCCGTCGGCCATAAACATAAAGAAGCCCAGTGTGACAAAGCCCATGTGGCTGATGGACGAATACGCCACCAGTTTTTTCATGTCGGTCTGCACCAGCGCAACCAAGCCGATATACACCACCGCAATCAGGCTCAATACGATGATGACGGGCGCAAAATAGCGCGAAGCGTCGGGCAGAATCGGCAGTACGAAACGCAGGAAGCCATACGCGCCCACTTTCAGCGTAATCGCCGCCAGCACCATAGAGCCGCCTGTTGGAGCTTCAACGTGGGCATCGGGCAGCCAAGTGTGCACGGGGAACATCGGCACTTTCACCGCAAACGATAGGAAAAACGCGATAAACAAAAGCTGTTGCACGCCCAGCGGAATGTTTTTAATCGCCTGAAAATCGGCAATCGCAAAGCTGCCGCCCGCTTGATACGACAGATAAATCAACGCCACCAGCATCAGCAGCGAACCGAGCAGCGTGTAGAGAAACAGCTTCATTGCGGCATACATTCTGCGCTGCCCGCCCCACATACCGATAATCAAATACAGCGGAATCAGCATGCCTTCAAAAAAGGTGTAGAACAAAATGGCATCTTGCGCGGCAAACGCGCCGTTAATCAGCCCACTCATGATGAGAAACGCCGCCATATATTGCGCGGGGCGTTTTTGTATCACTTCCCAGCCTGCCAGCACCACCATCAGCGTGATAAAGGCGTTCAAGATAATAAACAGCACAGAAATGCCGTCCACGCCCAGCGCGTAGTTCAGGTTCAGCGCGGGAATCCACGCATGCAGCTCCTGAAACTGGTAGCCGCCGCTGGTGCGGTCGAAGTGCGTGAACAGCGGCAGGGTAACGGCGAAACTGGCCGCCGCACCCAAAAACGCCAGTATCCGCGCCAGCGGCGCACGCTCGTCCGAGCCTGTCGCCAACACCAGCACGCCTGCCAGAATCGGCAGCCAAATGGTTAGGCTGAGTATGTGGTTGGAAAACATTGTGTTACCTGTTTGGTTGGGGGTTATGGGAAAAGTTTAATTTTTGGGGTATTTCGGTGATGTGTTTGGGGTGCAAGCTGCCTTTTTGTTTTCACTTCGTGGAAGCGGACGCTTTTCAGGCTGCCTGAAAATCAAAATCTTTGGTTCTGCTTTTACTTTTTATTTTATCTGCCTGTTTAAAATCAAACGATTTTCGGGAAAACCGGAAATCCGGCACAAAGACGGCAGGCATAACCATCAATGAACCCGACACAAATCTTTCTATTTGGAATCCGTCAGGATTGGAGTCTGCCTGCGCTTTAATCACTTAAATCATAGATTTGGTATGATTTACCAAACCTGCCATTATCTGCTTCTGCCGCGCGTCTCGGGCTCTATCTGTTGGACAGCAGTATTCCGTTGCAGCGTCTCCTCTTTAAGTTTGTTCAACACATCAGCATTCTCTATCGAGCTCTGTTTTAATTTTTCCAATTGTTCCCCATTGTTGGTAACGAATTGCGACAATGCAGAAGTATCACCTTTTTGCAGCCTCTCTATCAATCCGTTTATCTGCGTATTGAAATCACCGCTTTTTTCTTGTTGGGGTTCAAGCCTAAATTCAGGTTTGATAAAGTTTTCTTTCGGTCGGAGTGCGCCGTAAAAAACGGTCTGTTTATCCCAATACCGGTTTCCTGTCATAATGACTTCAGCAGGTCCAGTTGATGATTGCGAACCAAAGAAATGTATTCTCCCTCTATCATCATACCCTTTAAATATAACAATATGTTGCGAACCTTCTGGCATTCTCATCATCAACAAATCCCCAGGCTTCAGGCTGCCATCGGTTTTAGAGCTGTTTGGCAGAAAATCAAAATGCTCTTTGGCATAATCTGTTAATTCTCGTCCTTTGAATAATGTTTTCGTTGTGAAATTTACAGCACTATTTGGGACATTAAAGCCTGCCCCTTTCATGGAATAATAAACCAATGAAGAGCAATCCACTCCTTTTCTGCCGTCCCCGTCTAAATCTTGATTGTAACGGGAAGGATCGTTTTCCCGCCGTTTCCTATCTTCCCTTCCGTATTCATGGGTTTTACTGGAAAAATTAACCATCGCAAAATCTAGAATTTTCTGATTTTGCCTTTCCTGAACCGAGCCCTGCTTTTCTTGAGTAGTAGCCATAATAACTTCCTTATATTAAAAATAAATTTTCGTTATATTTAATATTGATATAACTTATATTAAACCTAAAAGATGCAATGTTTAAAACACCCCCTTTCATAGCTTTTAAATATTCATTAAATGCCTAATCTGCAAAATAAACTATTTCCCTACCTCTCACCCATCCTGTTGCGCAAACGCCTTTTGTTCGAACCAAGATTTCTTCCCTGTTACTAAATATTTTGACGCGACATTGGCCGCCACGGGGTTTTGCCACCTGCCAGCGTGCAGGATAGTCTTTTATTGTCGTACATCCCTTTTCCAAGCCCATTGATTCGCAAGTAATCTCACTTTCCTCAACCGCCAGGGGGACTTTTTTGACTTTTACCCACCGATCCGGCTCAATGCCGTTATCCTCTACAACACAAAGATACTGCCTATAATACAGTTTCATGACCGTACGGGATTTATCGGAAGGCCGTTCTTTCAAATCTGCACCGTTCGGCATATTAAGGTACACCATACCGGAACAGCTCTCTGTTTTTCGATGCTGGTTTACCACACTGTGGGCATTCGCAACTTGAATACCGGCAATAAGCATCAGCGTTATCAACCATCTTGTCCGTAAAATATTTTTCATTTTTAAACCTTTTGTCATTGTTCAATAATTATTTTTAAAAACACTTAATCCGCAAAATAACGCAGATAGTACAGTAGTGTTGCAAAATCTAGAATCTTCTGATTTTGTCTTTCCCGAACCGAGCCCCGTTTTTCTTGAACAGTAGTCATGGCAACTTCCTTATATTGAATAAATTTTCTCTACAATTTGATATTTATACATCCATATCAAACCTAAAAATACCAACATTAAAAAACAATATTTAAAAAAAGTGATATTTAGAATCATACTTTCTTCCATAATTTCCGATTATTGATCAAATGTCTAATCCGCAGAGTAAAGTATTTCCTTACCTCTTACCCATCCTGTTGCGCAAACGCCTTTTGTTCGAACCAAGATTTCTTCTCTGTCATTAAACACTTCGGCTCGGCATTGACCGCCCCGTGGTTTTTCCACCTGCCAGCGTGCAGGATAGTCTTTTATTGTCGTACATCCTTTTTCCAAACCCATTGTTTCACAAGTAATTTCACCTTCCTTAATCATTAGGGGTGCTTTCCTGACTTTTACCCAACGCTCCGGTTCCACATCTCCATCTTTTATAACGCACAAATACTGCATATATTGCAGCTTCATAACCGTACGAGATTTATCAGAAGGCCGCTCTTTCAGATCCGCACCGTTCGGCGTATTCAAATACACCATATTTAAACATTTCTCTGCTTTTTGGTGCTGATTTATCACACCCCGAGCATTCGCCGTTTGCAAGCCAGTAATAAGTAACGATATCAGCAGCCATCTTGACCATAATGTATTTTTCATTTGTTACACCTTTCGTTATTGTTTAATCATTACTTTTCAAGATATTTAATCCGCAAAATGGCGTATTTCTTTTATCCATTTTGTTGCGCAAACACCTTTTGTCCTAACCAAGACTTCTTCCCTAACGATTTTTCATTTTTCTTTTCTTCAAACATTCCCAACGGGCACATTTTCAGATAGCCTGAAAACATTTCTGAGGCAGCCGAAAGTAACCTGCACTTTATTTAAACCACAAATTCCAGAAAAACGCGACAATCATCACCAGCAGGCCGAAGACCATGGTGGCAGCGTAGGTGTAAACAAAGCCGGTCTGCATTTTGCGCACTTGGGCGGCAATGCTGCCGACGGCGCGGGCGGCTCCGTTCACGATGCCGTTGTCGATAATCATGGTGTCGCCGACTTTCCAGAACAGGTTGCCCAGCACCCGTGCACCGCGTGCGAACACGGCAAAGTAAATCGCGTCCAAGTAATATTTGTTTTCCAGCAGCCGGTAAATCGGTTTGCAGGCTGCCTGAATTTTGGCGGGCAGTTGCGGCGCGGCGCAATACAAGAACCACGCAGCGGCCACACCGCCAATCGCCAAATATAAAACGGGCGATGTGATGCTGTGCGTTACCATGGCCATTGCGCCGTGGAATTCCTGCGCCATTTCGTGCATTACGGGGTGGGCGGCATTGTCCACAAAAATCACGTCTTTGAAGAAGTCACCATAGAGCATGAGCTGGATGGTCAGATAGCCGATAATCACAGACGGAATCGCCAGCAGAATCAGCGGCAGGGTAACGACCAACGGGCTTTCGTGCGGATTTTGGTCGGACAACAAGCCGTGGTGGTGGCCGTCGTCATGTCCGTGCGCGTGGTGGTCATGCTTGGCCTCGCGCCAACGTTCTTTGCCGTGGAACACGATAAAGTATTGGCGGAAGGCGTAAAACGCGGTGACAAACACGCTGGCAAGCACGGCGAAATAGGCGAAGCCGCTGCCGGGCAGGTGGCTCATTTTCACGGCTTCGATAATGCTGTCTTTGGAATAGAAACCGGAGAAAAACGGCGTGCCGATGAGCGACAGATTGCCAATCAGCATGGTGAGCCAGGTAATCGGCATATATTTGCGCAGGCCACCCATGTTGCGCATGTCTTGGTCGTGGTGCATGCCAATGATGACCGAACCTGCGGCCAAAAACAGCAGGGCTTTAAAGAAAGCGTGCGTCATCACATGGAACATGGCGACTGAATAGGCGGACACGCCCAAGGCCACGGTCATATAACCCAGTTGCGACAGGGTGGAATAGGCAATCACGCGTTTGATGTCGTTTTGAATCGTGCCGAGGAAGCCCATGAACAGGGCGGTAATCGCGCCAATTATCATGATGACGGACAGCGCGGTGGTGGACAATTCGTACATGGGCGACATGCGCGACACCATGAACAGGCCGGCGGTCACCATCGTTGCGGCGTGAATCAGCGCGGAAATGGGGGTCGGGCCTTCCATGGAATCGGGCAGCCACACATGCAGCGGGAACTGCGCGGATTTACCCATTGCGCCGACAAACAGCAACAGGCAGGTAACGGTAATCAAATCCGTGCCCAAAAATGGGACGTTCTGCACATTCGGCAGATAGGCGAACACGTCCGCATAGCGCAAGCTGCCGCCGAAATACGCCAGCACCAAACCGATGCCGAGCACAAAGCCGAAGTCGCCCACGCGGTTCACCAAAAAGGCTTTCAGGTTGGCAAAAATCGCGCTGTCGCGTTTGAAATAAAAACCAATCAGCAGATACGACACCACGCCCACGGCTTCCCAGCCGAAGAAGAGCTGGATGAAGTTGTTGGACATAATCAGCATCAGCATGCTGAAGGTAAACAATGAGATATAGCTGAAAAAGCGTTGGTAGCCGACTTCTTCGTCCTTCATGTAGCCGATAGTGTAGATATGCACCATGAGCGATACGGACGTGACCACGACCATCATCATGGCGGTGAGGCTGTCCACCAAAAAGCCAACCGAAAAGTCTGTGCCGCCCATGGTGAGCCAGGTATAGACATTTTCGTCAAACTTGGCGCGCGTACCGTTGATGAAGCCCCACAGCACCTGCGCGGACAACACGGCGGAAATGCACACGCCGAGGATGGTCGCCGTGTGCGCGCCGCGGCGTCCGATTTGGTTGCCGAACAGCCCCGCCAGCAGGCAGCCTGCAAGGGGGGCGAGGGCGATGGTTAGGTATAAAGTCATGTCTGTCATGGTGTGAACCTTAGGGGGAGCTTTTAATCTTTGATGGCTAGGGTTGCTATTTGATTTTCAGGCTGCCTTTTAAATCAATCTACGGTATGAAAGGCAGTTAAAAATTCATTCCGTTTTAATAAAAACATTTTATGTTCAGGCGCATTCAACATTTTTTTGACTTCTGCAAAAGCTGGCACGATATAGCCCCATTCGCCATTGCGAACAAAATAAATGATGTAATCAATTTTGCAATCGCCCCACATATTGTGGATTTCCTGCTTTTTACCTTTATTGGCATCAACTGTTTTGATTTGTATTCTGAAATATCGTTGCCCATCTGAAATCAACACATCAGTTTTATGTCCATGGTCTAACATGGGAACAAATACTTGCCAACCATCTTGCATTAACCAAGTAACCACTAAATTTTCAAATGATGTGTTTAAGAGAGCTTGTCTTGTTCCGTCTGGAATGGGATTTAACAATCTTGGCATGATATTTCTTTATAAAATTCGTTGAACTGTGCTGAAACTACGTTTTCAGGCTGCCTTTGGCTAAGCGTAATCCCTTATTTCGCCTGATGCAGTTTCCAGCCGCGTTTGCTTTTTTGCAGGCGGATTTTGCCGTCTGTTGATGCGTAGCTGCGTTTGGTTTGGCGCAAAATGGTGTTTTCGGCGATGTCTGCGCCGAAGAGTTCTACGCGCGCTTTGTTGGCGGATTGAATGCCGTAAACGGCGAGCGTGTCGTTATTGGGGTCGGTGAGTTTGATTTGGGCGACATCAAACACTTGCACGCATTTTTTCAGCAGGAAGGAGTAGCTTTGCCCTGCGGACGCTTTGCAGCCGTGTGCATCGCTGTCGCCGCCGATCATGGGGCGGTGTCGGCTTGGGCGTAGGCGGCGAGACTGAATGTTAATGCGGCGGTGGCGAGTAGTTTTTTCATGGGAGTTGTCCTTGTTTAATTTTATGGGGTTGGGCGTTTTCAGGCTGCCTTATGCCGTTTAGGCAGCCTGAAAACTACCCTTTCAGGCTGTCCAAATCGGCAATATCGATGGATTTGCGGTTGCGGTACACCAGCACCATAATCGCCAAACCAATCGCGCTTTCGGCGGCGGCCACGGTAAGCACGAAAAACACGAATACCTGCCCTGCCGTGTCGCCCAAATATTGCGAGAAGGCGATGAAGTTGAAGTTCACGGCCAGCAGCATAAGCTCGATGGACATCAGCAGCACGAGCACGTTTTTGCGGTTCATGTAAATCCCCATCGCGCTGATGCCGAACAGGAGCGCGGCGAGGACGAGATAGTGGGTCAGCGTAATCATGCTTTGGTCTCCAGATTTTCGGCAGGTTCGGGCTGGGTGGTCGGGGTTTGCATCACGCTTTCCATTTTCACGAGGCGCATACGGTTTTTATCGGCGGACACTTTAACCTGTTCGGCCGGGTCTTGGCGTTTGGGATTGTTCGTTTTGCGGTGTACCAGCGCAATGGCGGCCACCATGCCGAGCACGAGCAGCACGGCCGCGAGTTCAAACGGCAGCAGATAGGCGGTGTAAATCTGTTTGCCCAAATCGCGCACATTGCTGTAATCGGCGGGGATGTCTTTCATCAAGCCGAACTGGCTGAGCGCGGTGTCGGGCGCAAGGAAGATGGCAATCAGCAGGGCGGCCATCAGCACGCCGACCACCAACGCGGCAGGGGCGTGCCGCCAGAAGCCTTGGCGCATTTCTTCCACGTCGATGTTCAGCATCATCACGACAAACAGGAACAGCACCATCACCGCGCCGACATACACGACTACGAGCGTGATGCCGAGGAATTCGGCCTGCATCAGAAGCCACATCATGGCGGAGGCGCAGAAAGTGAGCACCAAATGCAGCGCGGCGTGCACGGGGTTTTTGGCGGTTACGGTTTGCAGCGCGCCGTATAGGATGACGGCGGCAAACAGATAGAACAGGATGAGTTGGAAAGTCATGGTATTTTTATCCCGTTATTTCTTTTTGATTTTAATATATCCTTGTTTGCTATATTCAGCAGGCGTATTTCCGTTTTGGACTTTTGCACATAACGAATCTCCGCAGCGAACGGTATCGGCCTCATTATAAAGCTGTAAAATTTCCGCTTCGATTTTATGGCGGCGGATAACGGAAGCATAATGGACTTCCAGCCAAACCGTTGCGCCAAGCACCACACCTAAAACTATTCCAAAAAGCCAGCCTATTTTCAGCATCAGGGAACGGCTGGCACGGTTTAGCCGCTGTTCGGTTACCGCAGCAAATTCTGCGAAATGGCTCATATGGCGTTTCAAGTCTTCCAAATGATTGGAAAAATCGTCCAGCCCCTGCCTGCCGCCTTCAATAATCTCCTGTTTGAGATTCTCTGAAACATCCGACAATTGTTTTGCCAAAGCATCAGCCAACAGTTTGTCTATTTCTGCAAGCTGGTTCCTTAACTGGCTTATCCCTTCCTGCTGCAAACCCAAAGCATCCTCGCTCTGTTTTTGCAGATCGTTGTGCAGAATCGCCACATTCGCAATCAGCTGTTGCAACTGGTGTTCCTGCCCTATCATTTCCTCACTCCCATTCCTGTCGTTTCATGCTGTTGGTTGTGTTGAGGTTTTTCAGAATTGGTCTGCACCGATACCGCCTGCTGTATCTGGTTCAGTGCTTCCGCATTTCGAATGGAATGGTTACTGAGGCTTTCCAATTCGGTATGATTTGCATTCACAAACTCTCTCAAAGCATAAGGATTGCCTGCCTGTAATGCGGCAGCCAAGCTGTTTACCTTGTCGGCAAAGCTGCTTTGACCATTCGAATGAATGGAGGAAACAGGCTTGTTAATTTGGGTGTTCGACTGCAAAAGAACTTCATCATTCTGTGTTTTTTTCGGATCAATCCCAACGCTTCTCAAAATATTTTTTAATTTATTTGCATAATTGGGGTCTGTCGCATATCCACCCCGCTGCAATGCATCTGCCGCCTCTGCCGGCGTCTCTGCCTGAAAATAGCCTGCTCTATCGTATCTCCCGTTTTTGCGGGAGACAAATTTCTGTCTGTCTTGCAATGCCTCATCCAGCGAATCGTAATCCTTGAATTTCTGCCGCATCCTTACCTGTCTGCCGTTAATATTCTCCTTTGTCCACCGTACGGTTCCTTTCTCTTGGTTATCCGGGTCTCCGTTCCCGGCTTTGACACCCCAATAGTTGTGTTTTCCTGATTCTCTCTTTCCCCAGCCGGACTCCAACGCCCATTGTGCTGCGATAATTTCAGGATGTGCGATACCCGCAGCTTTTGCCGCATTGCGGATTTCCATAAATTTTTCTCTTTGCTCTTTAGTCGGCATAACAATACTCCTTAGTCAAGTTAATCAATGTCTTTATATTCACCGGTATATTCATCCGGCACAGAACCGTCGGTCTTCATTTTACCCGTATTCTTATCTACAACATAGCCAAACAGGCGGGGAGCCGTATTGGGGTCGCCTCCGCATTCCCGGTTATGTTTTTCCCGAACATCAATTTCATAGGATGACGGCTTGTCATCCACAATAAAAACATAACATTCTTCTTTTAGCGCGGTAAGTCGGTTTTTTACAATCGACTTCCTTACCAAGGCAAGGGCTTCGTCTTCACTGCGGATATTTCCGGTTCCAGCACAGGAAGAAGCCAATACTACCGCAATCAGCATACCGATTTTTTTCATAGTGCTCTCTACTCTATAACAAAAAATAATCCATTTTTATTTCATGTTTTTCAGGCTGCCTGAAAACAGACTTGGCGGCATATCATCCCGTTTTATCTCGTTATCCCCCTTGACGGCGCTTCGTGCCGTTCGGTTTGGGCGGGGGCAGCCTGCGCCAGCAGGGCCTGTTCCGCACGGTTCATGGTTTCCGCATCCAGAACAGACTGCCTGCTTAGGGCTTCCAGTTCCGTGCGGTTGGCACCGACAAACTCTTTCAGTGCGTCCGGATGTCCGGCCCGGAGGGCGGCGGTCAGGCTGTTTATCCTGTCGTTCAGGCTGCCCTGCCGCACGGATTGTGCGTATTCCGTGTCGCGGACGGGTTCTTCCTCACTCAGCAGCAAGGGTTTGAAACGGCTGGCGGTTTTCAGCCATGCCTGCGCTTCATCTCTGTCCGTGCTGTCAATAGTACGGCTGCGGAATTGGTCTCTCATGACCAGGTCGGCAGTCTCAAAGTTGCCTTGCCACTCTCCTGTCAGTATTTCTTTCGCAGTTTCCGCCTTGTTGCGCTCCACCGCATCTACGAATGAGTTTTCCACCCTGTTGTTCCGGCTGTCGAAATAAATCGTACCGCCGGCATAGTCCCGCACCGCAAAATACAGTTCGTTGCTCTGCCACAGCGCGGCCGCGCCTTCGCCGCCCGTTTCCCGCAGCTTCTCCCATATCCTGTCGCGCACCGCACCGCCTTCGTATTTGCCGATCAGCTTCATCGGCGTTTCCAATGTCCAGTCGTTGATGTCCAGACCGTGCTTCCTGAAAACGTCTTGGTGGAAATCCCGCATTTCCTTAAACGGAATGTCTCGGGGCGTATGGCCAACGGTGGTTTTTAGAAAATCCAAATAGCCCTGTGCCATATCGATACGGATACTGTCCAACTCAGCACGGGTAAAGTCGCGGCCGGAACGGTTTTTCATAAACATGACCGCCGCGCGTCCCGCCACGGAGCCGTGCGGCAGGCTGTCCAGGGACAGCCCTTCCGCCTGCGCCACACCGCGCGCCCAGCCCGCATATTTGTAGCCCTTGTTGAGCAGGTCGGTATAGGTGCGGACGACGCCTTCTACGCCGTGGTGTTTGATGTCGTTTTCATAACGTTGGATGTCGTTTAATGTTAGTGGCTGACGCATGGTTTAGTCCTTCCTTAATGATGTTGGTAGAGAGGGTGCCGGTGAAGCCGTCCCGTTCTTTTTTGCCGCAATGTCCGCCTCGGCGGCGGCGATAAAGCCGTAAACCACCTTCATGGCCTCGCGCTCTATTCGCTTCCAGTCGTGTAGAAGATGGCGGCTGTGGAGTATTGCCAGTTCGATGTCCAAACCGTTTTCCCGAACCAAAACCCTTTGCCTGCACGGCGGGTTGGGTACGTCCAGCTTGATGGTACAGAAGATATAGGTGCGGATATACCCCCGGGCATCCCGCTCCAAAAACAGGTCGTCCCAGTCCCTACTGCTGAGGCGTATGTTTTTGTAAGGCCTGCCCGTCTTTTCGTCTGTTCTAGGGCGGTAATAGGCTTCCAGTCCGTACGGCTTATCCGCACGGCGGCGGTAGTCGGGAAGATAGTCCACCTTGCTGAAATACCACTGGTTTAAAAATTTGTCGTACCGGTCCGCCGCCTTGTCCAGCGGGTGGGTGTTGTTGCCGATGCCGACCAAGACCCAAGACGTGCCCGACTGCCGTTCCTCTTCGTAAAAATTGCCTTCGTTGCGTACGTCCCGCACTTTGCCCTTGGCATAGTCCAGATAAAAGCCGAAGTCGGAAAGCTGGTTTTCATAGCTGGGTTCGGGGTATTTGTAGCTGCCGTATTCGTCCGAAAACGGGCTGGGGGTGTCGGTATAGGCCACGTCCTGTACGATGTAGGGCGACATTTTGACTTTGCGTCCGCCCAGTGCGGCGATGATGTCGGGTTCGGTAAAGCGCGGGTCGCGTTCGTAGCCCTCCGCTTTTGCTGCGGGGGCGGAGGTTTGGACCGGCCGGGACGGTTCGGGTTGGGCCGCTTCGGTTTTCTCTGCCGCCCGGGAGCAGGAAGAGAGGCTAAAAGGCAACAAGACAGCAAGGATTTGTACTAGACGGCGCATCAGATATTTGTTCCTTTTTATTTCAACCCATTAGGCAGTATGCCAAGATTAGATTGGCAACCCGACACTTTACAATTTTCAGGCTGCCTGAAACGGTTATTTTCATCTGTGCCCTGCCCTGTTTTTTTGGCGGAGCTTTTTGGGATTAACGGCAGACGGTGGATTTGCAGGCAATCGGAAAGAAGGGGGATGGTGGCGGTATGCCACGCCCATCCGTTAATATTCGGCAATTTTACGGGCTTCTTCTCTAATTTAAGCGGGTGCAGGCTGCTTATTAGTTTTCAGGCTGCCTGAAAGCCGTTCGGCACAAACTCTTTTTCCACTGCGGCAGTTCGTCCCACAACGGCAGGCCGTCAAATTGTCCAATGCCGATTTCCGCCTGTGCGTGGAAACCTTGCGTCAGGGTTTTCCAGTAGCACTGCATCGGCTGCCAGCAGGGCAGGATTTCGATGCGCCATGCTTCGGGCGGCAGCGGCAGGCGGCGCAGCAATCGGTCAAACAGCGGCCGCGCGGCGGCGTAAACGTGGAAATACTCGCATTCGCTGGCGTATTCGACAGCATATTCGGCAAAATTATCCCAATCCGGCTGTGCCAATTTTTCCCACATTTTGCCGCCTTGTCCGGTCAGCCGCCAGATGTCTGCACTGTCGCGGCCAATCATACCGTGTTGGCGCAGGCGGCGCAGGGCGGCGGTTTTTTGGCTGTTGCCGTGCGTGTTGCCGGTACTGAACAGCAGCTCGAATTTCGGACTGAGCAGCCATGCGTGTGGCGTGGGCGCTTCGGCAATCAAATCGAGCATTTGCGCCTCGCAGGGCGTGAGTTGTTTCATATTTAGTTGGGTGCAGGCTGCTTTTTAATTTTCAGGCTGCCTGAAATCAGCGGTATGGCGCATCCGCCGCTTTGCGTTTGGCGATTTCTGCTTCGTATTTATCGCCGATGGCCAGCAGGATGGGCTTGATCATGTGCAAATCGCCTTTTTTCTCGCCGTGGTATTCGAAAATATGCGTTTCCACAATCGCATCGGTGGGGCAGGCTTCTTCGCAGAAGCCGCAGAAAATGCACTTGGTCAGGTCGATGTCGTAACGCGTGGTGCGGCGCGTGCCGTCTTCGCGTTCTTCGGATTCGATGTTAATTGCCATGGCGGGGCAGACGGCCTCGCACAGTTTGCAGGCGATGCAGCGCTCTTCGCCGTTCGGATAGCGGCGTTGGGCGTGCAGGCCGCGAAAGCGCACGGATTGCGGAGTTTTTTCTTCGGGGAAGTAAATCGTGTCTTTGCGGGCGAAGAAGTTTTTGAGCGTTACGCCCATGCCTTTGACGAGTTCGCCGAGCAGGAAGGTTTTGAAGAAATTGGCCATTTTGGTTTGCTCTTTCGGGTTGGGTGTTCGGGGTGCAGGCTGAAACCTTTGCAAAACCCCAAACGCAACAAAAAAATAGTTAATTCTCCGTCATTCCCGCGCAGGCGGGAATCTTGGTCAAAGCTACACAATGGTTTGTTTTTGCGTAGATTTTTTAATCTCAAACAAGATTCCCGCCTACGCGGAAATGACGACATTTCTTATTTTTCAGGCTGCTGCTGGGGTTTTGCAAAGGTTTCAGGCTGCTTTTTATCTTTTGCGGTGGCAGCGTCTGCGCCGTTCAGTTTTCTGCGTATTGCGCCAAATCGGGGGCGGTTTTGGCAGGGATAAATTCGGTAATTTCGTAATCGGCAATGCCGGCCTGGTGAAACGGGTCTTCGCCGATAATGTGCTCTATCTCGGCACGGCTTGCGGCACGGGCAACGATAATGCCGCCGGTGCGCGGTTCTTTGCGCCCTGAAAATAGGAATGCGCCACTTTGGTAGTGTTTGTCCAAAAACTGACGGTGGGCAGCCAGATGCTGTTCCACTTGTTCGATCGGAGCGGTGTAGGTCAGGGCGATGATGAACATGGAGTGTCCTTGTTATGCGGGTGCAGGCTGCCTGAAAACGCGGTTACAAGCTTACGCCTTCCTGTTCCATTTTGGCGGACAGGGCGGCAAGTTTTTTAGCGGGATCCAGCAAGGGATTTAACACATGGGCGACGCAATCTTCGGCAGATTGCGCTATCGCCACATCATCGGCAACTACTGCACCGTGAAAAACAAACGGCGGCAGAAACGGGGTTTTCAGCAAATTCGCGGTCTGCTGCAAAGGTTTTAAAAATTCGGACATGGAAAAGCTGTTATAGCCACCTGCTTGATACGAATCTGCCGGTCCGCCCGTAGAAATGGCGCACACCCACTCTTTACCCGCCAATACGCCGCCCTTGGGGCCGTATGCCCAGTTATAGGTCAGCACGTCGTCCAGCCACTGTTTCATCAATGGGGGAATGGAATACCAGTAAAACGGATGCTGAAACACCAGTCTGTCGTGCGCCAACAATGCGGACTGTTCTGCGGCGACATCAATTTTACCGTCGGGATAAAGTTCATAAAGTTTACGGACGGTTACGTTCGGTTCGCGTGCCAACCGTTCCGCCCATGCACGGTTTACTTTGGATCGAGCAAGGTCGGGATGGAACAGATTGATGAGCGTTTTCATATCATTTCCTTTTACGGTAAATTCACAGGCTGCTTTTGGATTTCAGGCTACCCTTATTTCCACAAACTCAACGGCGATACCATCCATGCCGCCAACACGGCGATGGAAATGAAGCCCACGGGAATCAACACTTTCCAGCCCAAGCGCATGATTTGGTCGTAGCGATAGCGCGGGAAGGTGGCGCGAATCCACAAATAGCCGTACAGCACGAACGCCATTTTGGCGAACATCCAAATCGGGCTGGGTGTGCCGATAACGCCCCAGCTTTGTGGGAAGGGCGAAAGCCAGCCGCCAAGAAACATGATGGAAGTGAGCGCACCGATTAAAATCATGAAAATATATTCGGCCAGGAAGAACAGCGCGAAGGCAAAGCCGGAATATTCCACGTGGTGTCCGGCCACGATTTCGCTTTCGCCCTCCGCCACGTCAAACGGCGCACGGTTGGTTTCGGCCACGGCGGAAATCAGGTACACAAGGAACACGGGGAACAGGGTAAACCAGTTCCACGAGAAAATGGAACCGCCGGCAATGCCGCCGCTTTGCGCGGCCACGATGTCTTTAAAATTCAGGCTGCCTGAAACCATAATCACGCACACCAGCGCGGCGGACATGGCGATTTCGTAGGAAATGGTTTGCGCCGAAGCACGCATCGCACCGAGCATGGCGTATTTGGAGTTGGAAGCCCAGCCGGCGATAATCACACCGTACACGGACAGCGACGTAATCATCAGGATATACAGCAGGCCTGCGTCCACGTTGGTCAGCACCCATGTGTCGGAAAACGGCACGACCGCCCACGCGGCAAACGACGGGGCAAGCGCCATCATCGGGCCGATGTAGAACAGGTATTTGTTGGACGAACTGGGGCGGGTCACTTCTTTAAACAGCAGTTTCAGCACGTCGGCAAACGGCTGGATTAAGCCCCAAGGCCCTGTTACGTTGGGGCCCACGCGGAGCTGCATAAAGCCGATGACTTTGCGTTCAAAGTAAGTCAAATACGCCACGGTTAAAATCAATGGAATCAAGATGATGACGATTTTGACCACAATCGCCACCACCAAGCCGATGTCGCTGCCGAGTGCGCCCATGCCGAGCGTTTGGGCAAATAGAGATTGAAACCACTCTTGCATTTTCAGGCTGCCTTTCTTAATTCAATCACGTTCATCATGCCGCCCAGCGGGGCGTTGATGGGGTGTTCGGGCAGGAAGACCACGTTTTCAGGCAGCGTTTCATCTGCGCGAACGGTTACAAATACTTCGCTCTCTTTGCTGCCGCGCGTGGCGATAACGATTTCGCCGTCTGCCAAGCCCAAGCTGGCTAATGTGGCGGGGTGAATGCCTGCGCGGGGTTCGGCGGCGTGGCTGGTTTGTTGCAACGAAGCGGCGCGGCGCACAATGGGGTCGGTGTGGTAAATGCCGATGCCGCCCACGCGCACCAATTCGTCTTTGCCTGCCAGCAAGCGGCTGGCTTTGGCGGCGAGTTCGCCATCGTTGTTGAGCTTTTCAGGCAGCGTGGCAACATCACCCAAGGCTTCGGCTAACACGTCTGCGCTGGTTTCAAAATCAAAGCCGTCTAGCTCAAACACATTGCCCAGCACGCGCAACACTTTCCACAACGGGCGGCTGTTGCCCAAGCCTTTGACTACGCCGTGAAACGACTGCAACCGCCCTTCCATGCTGATAAAGCTGCCCGATGTTTCGGTGAACGGTGCAATCGGCAGCAACACATCGGCAACATTGCGCAACGTTTCGCTTTCATACGCGCTAAACGCCAACACGCTGCCCGCCTGTTTCAGCGCGGATACGGCTGCCGCGCCGCCTGCGATGTCGTGCTCGGGGTCAATATTCAGCAGCATCACGGCGCGTTTGGGCGTGGCAATCATCTCGCCAATCGCTGCGCGGTTGATGCCGATGATGTCCGCGCCCACGCTGTTGGCGGCTTGCGGCAAGATGCCCAGCACTGCGCCTGTTTCGCGCGCCAGCTTTTGCGCGGCAAGGTAAATATTGCCAAAGTCGGGGTGATTTTGCGCTTCTGCGCCCAGCAAAATGGCGGCGCGTTCAGCGTTTTTCAGGCTGCCTGAAACATCGTGCGCCATTTCTTTGGCGGCGGTGTTCAAATAGTTCGCCCATTCGCAAGGGTGCAACACGGTTTGCGCGCGTAGTGGCATATGCAGTTGCTCGTGGCTGCTGGCGATGATGTCCAACGCCATGCCTGCTTTGGCAGCGCGGCGCAAACGAGCGGTGAGCAGCGGCTGCTCTTGGCGCAATCTCGCGCCCACCACCAACACGGCATCGCAGCCAGCAAGCTGTTCAATGCTTTGCCCCAGCCATGCCGCGCCTTTCAGGCTGCCTGAAACGCCGTTATCCGCCGTGCGAAGCTGCGCGGTGGTGTGGGCGATGTTTAAGCCTTGCGCCAATTTGTTTGCCAGATACAGCTCTTCCACCGTGTTCATCGGGTTTGCCCACAGCGCAATTTCGCCCGCGCCGTATTCTTTGGCAACGCAAGACAAGGTGTGGCGCACATATTCCAGCGCGGTTTGCCAATCCACCGTTTTCCATTCGCCTCCGTGTTTGATTTTGGGGGCGACAAGGCGGCTTTCGTGGTTTAAGCCTTCGTAGGCAAAGCGGTCTTTGTCGGACAGCCAGCATTCGTTAATCGCTTCGTTTTCCAAGGGCAACACGCGGCGCACGGTGTGTTCTTTGGTTTGCACTTCCAAATTTGCGCCCAAGGCATCGTGTGCAGAAATGGATTTGCGGCGGCTCAATTCCCAAGTGCGCGCGTTAAAGCGGAATGGCTTGCTGGTGAGCGCGCCCACGGGGCACAGGTCAATCACGTTGCCCGATAGCTCGGTTTCCACCGCCTTGCCAATAAACGGCAAAATTTCCGACCATTCGCCGCGATTGGCGATGCCGATTTCTTGCTCGCCTGCGATTTCTTCGGTAAAGCGCACGCAGCGGGTGCAATGAATGCAGCGCGACATTTCTTGTGTGGAAATCAACGCGCCCATGTCTTTGGGCTTGACCGCGCGTTTTTCTTCAATATAGCGGCTGGTGGTTTTGCCATAGCCCACCGCCAAATCTTGCAGCTGGCATTCGCCGCCTTTGTCGCACACAGGGCAATCCAGCGGGTGATTAATGAGCAGAAACTCCATCACGCCCGCTTGGGCTTGCTTCGCCATATTGGAATGCGTGTGCACCACCATGCCATCGGTTACGGGCGTGGCGCAGGCGGGCAGCGGTTTGGGGGCTTTTTCCACTTCCACCAAGCACATACGGCAGTTGGCGGCAATGGAGAGTTTTTTGTGGTAACAGAAATGCGGGATATAAGTGCCCAATTCGTGCGCGGCTTCCATTACGGTTGTGCCTTGCTCTACTTCTATCTGTTTGCCGTCTATGTGGATTTGTAACATGGGTTTGTTCCTAGTTACCTTAATTTAAAATGTTGTTATGCGCGGAGTGGGCAATGAGCTACCCACGCTAATCTTGTGTTGTTTTCACTTCGTTGCCATGACATTTGGCTTTCGCAATTTCGCTTTAAGGCAGCCTGAAAACCATTTTGGCTCTATTTTCAGGCTGCCTAAATCAACCCCATTTATGGGCTTTCATCGGCTTGCCGTGTTCAATGTAATGCACAAATTCATCGCGGAAATGTTTGGTAAAGCCGCGCACGGGGAACACCGCCGCATCGGCTAACGCGCAAATGGTGCGCCCTGCCATATTGTTGCCGATGCTGTCTAGCAAGTCCAAATCTTCCATGCGCCCTTTGCCGTTGGCGATGCGGTGCACAATGCGATACAGCCAGCCCGTGCCTTCGCGGCAAGGCGTGCATTGTCCGCACGATTCTTCTTGATAAAAATAACTCAACCGCTCCAAGGCTTTGACCATGCACACGTCTTCGTCCATCACAATCACCGCGCCCGAGCCGAGCATGGAACCGGCTTTGGCGATGCTGTCGTAGTCCATATTCAGCCCCATCATAATCTCGGCGGGCAACACGGGCGCAGACGAACCACCTGGTATTACGGCTTTCAATTTTTTGCCGCCGCGCACGCCGCCTGCCATTTCCAGCAATGTGGCAAATGGCGTGCCCAGCGGGATTTCGTAGTTACCTGGGCGTTCAACGTGCCCTGAAATGCTGAATAATTTGGTGCCGCCTGCTTTTTCTATGCCGATGTCGGCAAAGGTTTGCCCGCCATCGCGCATGATAAATGGCACAGAAGCAAAGGTTTCGGTGTTGTTGATGGTGGTAGGCTTGCCGTATAGCCCGAATGATGCGGGGAAAGGGGGTTTGAAGCGCGGTTGCCCTTTTTTGCCTTCTAGGCTTTCCAACAGCGCAGTTTCTTCGCCGCACACATACGCGCCGTAGCCGTGGTGGGCGAACAATTCAAACGAGAAATCGCTGCCCAAAATATTCTGCCCGAGCAAATTGGCGGCGCGGGCTTGGGCAAGCGCGGCTTCAAAGCGTTGATAGCCTTCAAAAATTTCGCCGTGAATGTAGTTATAGCCTGCGGACGCGCCCATGGCGTAGCCGCCGATTATCATGCCTTCAATCAGCGCGTGCGGGTTGAACATGATGATGTCGCGGTCTTTGAATGTGCCCGGTTCGCCTTCATCGGTGTTGCAGACAACATATTTTTGCCCGTCAAACGCGCGGGGCATAAAGCTCCATTTCAAGCCTGTGGGGAAACCTGCGCCGCCGCGCCCGCGTAGGTTGGACGTTTTGAGTTCGTTGATGATGTCGTCTTGCGGCATTTTTTCGCTGATGATTTGGCGCAACGCCTGATAGCCGCCGCGCGCCTGATAGGCCGCCAGCGTCCAGCAGTTCGGGTCTTGGGTGTTTACGTCTTTGAAGATTACGCCGGATTGGTAGATTGCCATTTGGATTGTACCTAGGTTTGTTTTCAGGGTTCAGGCAGCCTGCAAACGGGGCTGCTTGGGTTTGTTGGGGGTGTAGGCTGCTTTTGTGCGCCTTGTGTCAAAACGGCCAGTGCTGCATGATTCTACGCAATTCTTCGGCGCGGCGGTTGTTCGTCTCGGCGATGCAGGCATTACGCCGCATTTCGTTTGCCGTACCGATTGCGCCGCCACCGAGCGATGCTGTCCAAGCGCAGTGATTCTGGCGGTATGTCGCAAAGCTGTGTTCCGCCGCCTTTAATTTTGGGGCTGTCCTAGATAACTAGGACAAATCGTGCTTTACTAGTTGTTTTAAA
>NZ_JAUMZV010000030.1 GCF_030527935.1 Kingella sp. (in: b-proteobacteria) | reverse complement strand
CATTTACGGTATTGTCCTTGAAATACTGTAAACAACGCTAGGGATTTCTACATATAAGGCAGCCTGAAAACAAGAAATAGCTCAACCGTAGGGTGGGCAACTCGCTTGCCCACCAAAATATTGCGAACGAACAATGGTGGGCAAACAAGTTGCCCACCCTACGCACATTGGGGCAGCCTGAAAACCGAGCAACCGGTGGAGCGGCAACGGCTCGTCGCCAAATGGTGGATGAAATAAGATGACGTTTTACCATTAACCAAAATGTCGGCAAGCCGCCAATGCGCCATTTTCAGGCTGCTTTTGGGGAACGATTGAAGCAGCCTGAAACGCCAAACCGTAGGCGGGGCAACTCGCTTGCTTACCCTACGCACATTGGGCAGCCTGAAAACCGAGCAGCCGATGGAGCGGCAACGGCTCGTCGCCAAATGGTGGATGAAATAGGATGGCGTTTTATCATTAGCCCAAATGTCGGCAAGCCGCCAATGCGCCATTTTCAGGCTGCCTTTGGGTAACGATTGAAGCAGCCTGAAACGCCAAACCGTAGGGTGGGCAACTCGCTTGCCCACCAAAACGGTAACGCCATCCGCCATGGTAGGCAAACCAGTTGCCCACCCTACGCTTGAACGCGAGCGCAATAATAGGCAGCCTGAAAAACCATCCCGCGCCCCTACGGCTTGCTTGCAAGCCGTGCACTGGTTAGAAACACCAAGGCAGCCTGAAAATGGATAACATCGTTTCAGGCTGCTCCATCCCCCAAAGACAGCCTGAAACCTATCCACCATTGCCACGCCCTCACTGCTTGCCCCAAACCGCCCCCCTTTTGGCAAGCCCCCACTATTTTTGATATGATGCCGCCTATTTTGTTCTCAACCAGAAAGCCCGCAACATGAAACACACCACCCTAGCCGCTGCCCTAGCCGCCGCCCTAACGCTTGCCGCCTGCTCCAAAAACGACACCCCGCCGCAAGCCGCGTCTGCCGCATCCGCTGCTTCCGCCGTTGCCAGCACCAGCTGCGAAATGCCCGCGCTAGACAGCCAAGTCAAACAAACCATCCAAACCTCCCTTACCAACAACGCCAAACGCCTTGCCAACGCCAACGATTACATTGATGCCGACAAGCTCATCGCCCTAGCCGCTCAATTAAACGTAACCGTAACCAACCCCCAAGCGGGGCAAATGCCCGCCACCTGCCAAGCGCAGGTTGCCATCGCCATCCCCGAAAATCTGATTAAACAAGCGCAAACCAACGCGCCCCTGCTGCAAAGCGAAGCCCCGCTAGACATCATCAACCAACACCTAACAGGCAGCAACAGCACATTCAGCAACCACACGCTCAGCTTCCCGCTTAACTATTCCACCCAAAACAACCAATTTTCCCCCACCGATAACAACCTAACAGGCGCAGCCAATTTGCTCGCCGATGCTCTTGCTGCCTACGGCGTAAAAGACACGCTCAACATCAACGGCAAAAACGTTAGCCGCGCCGAAGCCTTGAAACTGCTCAAACAAAAAGACCAGCCCAAAGCCGAAGAAGCATCCATCCCCGCGCCGCAAACCGTCCCCCCGATTGACGACATCCCCGAGCCGCCCAAGCCCGAAGACTTGCGCAAAGCTGTGCCCGCGCCCAAAACCGATGCCCTAGATAATGACAACGCCGCATCCGCCCCCGCCAAACCGCAGCCTGAAAAACTTACCCCCAGCGCGGATAAACCCAGCAACATCAGCAACAAAGAACTGGATGCCGCCCGCGAAGCCAACAGCAAAGCCGACCAATCCATCAAATCCGCATGGCGCAAAATTGACCCACAAATCCAGCAAGACCTTGTAGAAGAACAACGCGCGTGGGAAGGCAAAAAACGCAGCAACTGCCGCAACGCCGCCGCCAAAGGCAAAAGCACGACAGAAAGCCAATACTTGCAACTGCAATGCGACACCCGCATGACCCGCGAGCGCGTGCAATACCTTAAAGGGTACAGCATTGAATAATGCAGCCTGAAACCGCAGCCTGAGTTTTCAGGCTGCCTTGTTGTGTTATCCACGCTAAAAACAAATGCAGCCTGAAAATCCCCATTTCAGACTGCCTACCCCATCGCAAAGGAATCATCATGACCGACATCCTAGCCAAAATTCTCGCCACCAAAGCCGAAGAAATCGCCGCGCAAAAAGCCGAAATCTCGTTAGAAAACATGAAAGTGCAAGCCCGCACCGCCGAGCCGCCGCGCGACTTTATCGCCGCCATCCGCGCCAAACACGAAGCCCATCAGCCCGCCATCATCGCCGAAATCAAAAAGGCCAGCCCATCCAAAGGCTTAATCCGCCCCGATTTCCACCCCGATGCGCACGCCAAAGACTACGAAACCGCAGGTGTTGCCTGCCTATCCGTGCTCACCGATGAGCCTTATTTTCAAGGCTCGCCTGTTTACCTGCGCCAAGCCCGCGCCGCCGTGTCGCTGCCCGTGCTGCGCAAAGACTTCATCATCGACGAATACCAAATCTACCAAGCCCGCGCATGGGGCGCGGACGCCGTGCTGCTGATTGCCGCCGCGCTGGACGAAACCGCGCTGTTGCACCTAGAACGGGTTGCCCACAGCCTAAACATGGCGGTGCTGGTGGAGCTGCACGATGCGAGCGAAGTGCAAAAATGCGCCCACATGACCACGCCCCTGCGCGGCATCAACAACCGCAATTTGCACACGTTTGAAGTGGATTTGCAGCAAACCATCGCGCTGCTGCCGCAACTGGGCGACCACATCGTGGTAACCGAAAGCGGTATCACCAGCAAAGACGACGTGCAACTGATGCAGCAACACGGCGTAAACACGTTTCTCATCGGCGAAACTTTTATGCGCGCCGCTGACATCGTTGCCGAAGTACGGAAACTGTTTTGATGAAACGCCCGCCATTCAAGCTCAAACCCGAACACGCCTTGCCATTGATATTGGTGGCAATGGTGCTGTCGCTCACGTTTATCATGAGCCTGCGCAGCAAACTGCGTAAACTGCCCGCCGCGCCTGCCGTGGCTTCCACGCCCCAATCGGCTTCCGATGCCGCCAAAGATTATTCTTGGGTGCAAAACACCCCGCAAGACGACATTCTCAACGCCCGCCGCGCCGCCAAAGAGCAAGTGGGCGCGTCCGACATCGCCGCGTGGGAAAACACGCCGCCCCCAACCGATTCCCCCATCCCCGCCGCGCCGCCCGAAGCCCTGCCCGAAAATCTCCCGCCCCTGCCCAACACCTGCGAACGCTACTATCAGCGCGTGGATACCT
Source organism: Kingella sp. (in: b-proteobacteria) (assembly GCF_030527935.1). Classification (GTDB taxonomy): domain Bacteria; phylum Pseudomonadota; class Gammaproteobacteria; order Burkholderiales; family Neisseriaceae; genus Kingella_B. Next base: position 23,734 of record NZ_JAUMZV010000030.1, on the reverse strand, counting down.
GCTTTGCGCAACAAGGCGAAGATGCCGAAGCCCTGCGCCTGTCCAACCAAGAATTGCGCGTGGAACTCGCCCGCAGCCGCCCCAGCGAAACCGAGTGCATCGCGCTTGACCGCAGCTTTGACACGCTCGCGCCCACCTTGGGCTGCCGTTAAAAGCGTTTTCAGGCTGCCTTTGGTGTATAAGGCAGCCTGAAAAACATGAAACGCCCAGTATTTAAATCATCCCATTAGGCAGCCTGAAAAAGGTAAAAAATCTGCAATCTGTTCCTTCTCTCGCTGGCGGGGGAAGGTTAGGATGGGGGTGGTTGGTAAACAGCCACCCGTAGCATCCATCACATTTAGGCAGCCTGAAAGCCCCCCATGAAATTCGCCTTCTTCATTCTCAAACTACTCGGCAAACTCCCCCACCCCGCCCTGCGCACCCTTGCCCACCTATTCGGCTGGCTGTGCTACTGGCTGGTCGCCCCGCGCCGCAAAGTCGGGCAAACCAACCTTGCCCTTTGCTTCCCCGAAAAAACCGCCGCCGAGCGCGAACAAATCCTGCGCCAACACTTCTACCACATGGCACTTTTGGTGCTGGAATACGGCAAATACTGGTACGCCCCCGCCGCCGAGCTGCGCCAAATGGTGCAATACCAAGACAAACACATCCTAGACCAAGCCCTAGCCGCAGGCGAAAAAGTCATCCTACTCTACCCCCACTTCACCGCCTTTGAAGCCGCCGTTTACGCGCTCAACCAAGACGTGCCACTGATTAGCGTCTATTCCCACCAAAAAAACCCCGCGCTGGATGCGCAAATCCTGCACGGGCGACACCGCTACAACAACGTTTTCCTAGTCGGGCGCACCGAAGGGCTGCGCAGCATCATCAAACACATCCGCAGCGAAAACGCCCCCTTTCTCTACCTGCCCGACCAAGACTTCGGCGCAAAAGACTCCCTGTTCATCCCCTTCTTTGGCATTCCCACCGCCACCATCGCAGGGCTGCCCCGCATCGCCCAAATGACCCATGCCAAAATCATCCCCGCCATCCCCACGCGCCAAGCCAACGGCAGTGTTACCCTGCGCTTCTACCCCGCATGGGAAAACTACCCCAGCCCAGACACCGCCGCCGACGTGCACCGCATGAACGTCTTTATCGAAGAGCGCATCCGCGAGCAAATCCCCCAATATTACTGGCTGCACAAACGCTTCAAAACCCGCCCCCAAGGCGAACCATCGTTTTACACAAAATAGGCAGCCTGAAAACCCAAAATGGAGCGGCGACGGCTCGTCGCCAAATGCGTATTAAACCAACACACGGCTTGCAAGCCCCCAAATAACCAAATCTTCTAACAAACATAAACACAAAATCTTTTTCAGGCTGCCCAAACACCCCTACAATCCGCCCGTCTTTTTCAACCCAACCTAAGGAACACAAAAATGGCTCGTTTAACCGTACACACCGTAGAATCCGCCCCCGAAGCCGCCAAAGCCCGCGTAGAAGCCGCGCAAAAAGCCAATGGCTTCATCCCCAACCTTATCGGCGCACTCGCTAACTCCCCCCAAGCCCTGACCTTCTACCAAGAAGTCGGCAAACTCAACAACGAAAACTCGCTCACAGGCGGCGAACGCGAAGTCATCCAAATCATCGCCGCCCGCACCAACCAATGCGGCTTCTGCGTGGCAGGGCACACCAAACTCGCCACGCTGAAAAAACTGCTGTCCGAGCAAGCCATCCAAGCATCGCGCAACGTCAATCCCGCCGAGTTTGACGATGCCAAACTCAAAGCCCTTGCCGATTTCACCATCGCCGTGATGGCAAACAAAGGCGCAGTTTCCGATGCCGAACTCGCCGCATTCGTCGCCGCAGGCTACCGCAAAGAGCAAGCCGTGGATGTCGTGATGGGCGTAGCACTCGCCACCCTGTGTAACTACACCAACAATCTCGCGCAAACCGACATCAACCCCGAATTGCAAGCCTACGCCTAATCTTGCCCACGAACTTAAAACACCCAAAGCAAAGGCAGCCTGAAATGGGATAAAACCCGTTTTCAGGCTGCCTATTAGCGCAACATCAATCAATCACGAAACTTCCCACCCTTAGGCTTCGCTTTAAATCCATCTTTCTTAAACCCATCCTTTTTAAACCCACTCTCGCGCTTGCCGCCAAACGATTTTTTCTCGCCAAACGGCTTTTTATCACGCCCACCCCAACGTTCGTTCTCGCCACGCTTACCACCCCAGCCGCCTTTGCTTTTTGGTTTTCGGTCGGCATTTTTATTGCGTTTGCGCGTGGGTTCCATGCCCTCAATCACGATTTCAGGCAGCTTGCGGTTAATGTATCGCTCAATTTTGTGCACCATCATGTATTCCTTGGCATCGGCAAAGCTCACCGCAATGCCCGTTCGCCCTGCCCGCCCCGTGCGCCCGATGCGGTGTACATAATCCTCCGCCTGCTTGGGCAAATCATAATTGATGACGTGGGTAATCGTGGGCACATCAATGCCGCGTGCAGCAACGTCGGTTGCCACCAAAATTTTGCAACGCCCCTTGCGCACATCCATCAGCGTGCGATTGCGCCAGCCTTGCGGCATATCGCCATGCAAGCAGTTGGCAGCAAAGCCTTTTTCGTATAGCTCGTCTGCCAGCGTTTCGGTCATCGCTTTGGTGGCGGTGAAAATCACGCATTGGTCAATGTTGGCATCGCGCAGAATGTGGTCAAGCAAGCGGTTTTTGTGGTTTTTGTCGTCGCAATACAAAAGCTGCTCTTCAATTTTGCCCTGCGCTTCGGCGCGTTCAATTTCAATCACTTCGGGGTTTTGGGTCAGCTTGCGCGCCAGCTTGCCTACTGCGCCGTCCCAAGTGGCGGAAAACAGCAGCGTTTGGCGCGATTCGGGCGTGGCGGCAACAATGGTTTCAATGTCGTCAATAAAGCCCATGTCCAGCATGCGGTCAGCTTCGTCCAACACCAGCACTTCCAAGCGGTCAAAATCAATGCGCCCGCTGCGCATATGGTCCATCAGGCGACCGGGTGTCGCCACCACAATATCAATTGGGCGCGATAAAGCTTTGATTTGCTGACCAAAAGATGAACCGCCCACCAGCGTTACCGTGCGCACCCATTTCATGTTTTGCGCGTAAAGCTGGGCGTTTTTTTCTACCTGTTGCGCCAACTCGCGCGTGGGCGTGAGCACCAACACGCGCGGGCCTTTGCCCGATTTTTCGCTGCGCTTGATGATTTTTTGCAAGCTGGGCAACAAGAACGCGGCGGTTTTGCCCGAGCCTGTTTGCGCCGAAGCCATGATGTCTTTGTCGGCAAGCGCGGCGGGGATGGATTGGGCTTGAATGGGCGTGGGTTCTTCGTAGCCTGCGCTTTTGAGCGCGGAAAGGATGTTTTTGTCTAGATGCAAATCAGCAAATTTGATGGTCATGGATTTTCCTATGGAAAAACAACAACATTCTGTCTGAGCCCATCAACAAACGGTTTTCAGGCAGCCTTGAAGCAGTGGTGCGGATTATTTTGTTTGCGGCGTTTTCAGGCAGCCTGAAAACGGGAGAGAGCAAAAAGAATGAACAGCAGGTTGTCGCTAGCGTGCGCTAGTAGGTTTCATCGGCGACAACTTGCAAAATAAAAATGCCGCGCAGGCATTAAAACTGAATAACAAGAAGATTTAAGTTGAAGACGATGGCTTCATAAAAAGAGCGCGGATTGTAGGGGTTTTTGCGGGCGCGGTCAAGGCAAGGCAGCCTGAAACGCGGTATTTCGCGTTATTTTGGCTTGGTTTGTTTTGCCGCATCGCCATGCTTTTCAGGCTGCCTATGCTTTTCAGGCTGCCTATTGGCTAGCTTTCCCCTTTCTTCCCGTTTGTTCACAAAATTCTATCTATTGAAAAACAACAGGGTATGCCAACCACCCTGCGCCTAATCAAAGAATAGCAGAATAATATTTGCTTTTTTTACCATTAGTCTTATAAATTTAACTCTTTACCCAAATGTAAATTCTCGCAAGGAGATTAGATTATGAAGTTTGCATTCAAAAAAACCGTGCTGTCTGCCGTAGTTTTGTCTATGATTGCCGCGCCCGTTGCCGAAGCCTGCTCATCATTCATCATCGGCAAAAAATTGACCACAGACGGCTCGGTGCTCTACGGGCGCACGGAAGACTACCCTTTCCTGCCGCAACCAGGGGCGCACAATAAAAACTACATCGTAACCCCCGCCAAAGACTACCCCGCAGGCAGCGAGCTCAAAGACCGCTCCACAGGCTTCACCTATCCGCATCTGGCACACGAGTTCAAATACACTTCCGTGCCCGATGCCAGCCGCGACACCGATGAAGGCGTGTATGGCGCGCACGGGCAAAACGAACACGGCGTAACCATGACCGCCACCACGTCCGCCACGCCCAACGACAAAATCCTAGAAATTGACCCGCTGGTGAAAAACGGTTTAGCCGAAGCCGCGCTGGTGGATTTGGTGCTGCCGCGCGTGAAAACCGCCCGCGAAGGCATTGAATTGGTTGCCAAAGTGTTGGACGAAAAAGGCTCTGCCGAAGGCAACATCATCGTCATCGCCGATAAAAACGAGCTGTGGTACATGGAAATCCTATCGGGGCATCAATACGCCGCGATTAAATATCCAGACGACAAATATTCCATCTACCCCAACACCTTCTTTATGGGCAACCCCTACGAGCTGGGCAAAGGCAACTACATCGTTTCCAAAGATTTGGAAAACGTCGCCCGCAAAGCCAACCACTACCGCGAAGTAAACGGCAAATTCCACGTTGCCAATTCATACAACCTCGACCACTACGCCGCGCGCAACCGCTCCCGCGCCTATGCAGGCTTGAAGCTGCTAGACCCGCAATCCAAAATTGGCTATTTTGACCACCACTTTGAATTGCTGCAAAGCCCCAGCAACCCCAACCAAAAATACTCGCTTGCCGATGCCATCGCCATTCAGCGCAACCGCTTTGAAACGCTGAAAGAAGGCTTTATCCCCGATGACCAATACGACAAGCGCGGCGCGGACGGTCGCCCCGAAGTGAAATCCGCGTATGACGGCGACACCTACAAATTTGCCCCTGGTAATGAAAACGTGGTTGACGCGCATATCTACCAAATCAAGCCCGATTTGCCCGCGTCTATGGCTTCTATTTTGTGGTTGAGCAACGCGCCATCGCGCAACACGCCGTATATTCCGTTCTACGGCACGGTAACCGATACGCACCCATCGTTTAAACCGCAAGATTTCACCTACAACCCCAATTCGTTCTACTGGGTGGCATGGCATATTGACCAAATGGTGATGCAAAACCAAAACCTGTTTGGCAGCAGCATCAAGCAAAAATGGATTGAGCTGGAAAAACGCGAAGAAGCCGAGCAACGCGCACGCGATGCGAAATATCGCGGCAAAACCGATGAGCAAGCGGCGCAATTAAGCGGCGAAGTAACCCGCGATGCGCTGGCGCGTTCGGAAAAATTATTCAACGAAATGAAAGCGTTGGAAAAACAAATGATGCAAACCATTAAAGCCAAAGGCGGCAAGGACGATTCTATCGCCGTGCTGGAAGAGAAATTCCGCGCCGCAAAAGCGGATACCGCGAAAACGGAAAACGCGGCGGAAGGCGTTACGGCGAAATAGGTTGCTGTGATTGTGGATTGTTGATTGATGTGAATGGAAAGAAGCCCGACTGGTTTTGGTTGGGCTTTTTTGTTTTCAGGCTGCCTAAACGCGGGCGCAACGGTAGCGAAGCGGAGTTGCGTAGCTAAGCTCCCTGCGTTCCTACGGCTTGCGTGCAAGCCGTGCGCTGGCGATGGAAATAGCCGACCGCGCATAGCAAATTTAAACCCGCGCTATTCATGCAAATTGAATTCGCTATACAATCGGCAGCCTGAAAACCATTCCAGCCGTTTCAGGCTGCCTTCCCCAATATCCATCCATAAGGAAATCCATCATGCAAACTTCCGTTCTGCAAACCGCTCTTGCCCACCGCTCCATTCGCAAATTCAAAGCGCAAGCCGTTCCCGCCGATAGCCTGCGCGCCGTGCTGGAAGCGGGGCAAGCCGCGTCGTCGTCCAGCTTTATGCAAATCGTCAGCATAATCCGCGTAACCGACCCTGCCATCCGCGCCCAAATCCGTCCCATCTGCGCCGCAGGTGGCAAAGGCGGGCAGGCTTATGTGGAAACCGCGCCCGAGTTCATCGTGTTCTGCGCCGACACCACGCGCTATGCCCACTTCGCTCCCGATGCGCAATTAGACTGGACCGAAGTGTTGTTGATTGGCGCGGTGGACGTGGGTATTTTTGCGCAAAATGTGTTGCTCGCCGCCGAAAGCATGGGACTGGGCGGCGTGTTCATCGGCAGCATCCGCAACGATTTAGCCCAAGTGGGCAAGCTGTTGGGCTGCCCGCAAGGCGTGGTGCCGATTGTGGGGATGTGCTTGGGCTATCCCGACCAAGAGCCGATGCGCCGCGAACGCTTGCCGCTGGATGCGATTTTATCGGAAAACCGTTTTCAGGCTGCCCCTGCCGATGCCCTGCAAGCCTACAACGACAACGTGCAAGCCTATTACCGCACGCGCGATGGTGTGGCGCAAATGGACTGGGCGCAACAAATCCGCAACCAATTTTGCCGTGAAGTGCGCCCCGATTTGCTGCGCTATTTGCAAGCGCAAGGGTTTGCCAAACGATAAGGCAGCCTGAAACGGCTATAAACTATGGAACGGCGACGGCTCGTCGCCAAATGGCGGGTTAAATAACCGCGCTCGGTTGCCACTATGTCAGCAATCCACCGATACACCATCGGTTACACATTGAGCAAAGATTTCAGCCAATCAACAAAGGCAGCCTGAAACGAAGTTCAGCGTAGCTAAAACATCATTTCACATCATTCTCCACCAAGCTGCCATCCGCCCGATACAACACAGGCGCGTGGTTATTTTCCACCACATCGCGTGTAACCACCACCTTCGCCACATCCCGCAAATCAGGCAGCGCATACATCGTGTCCAGCAACACCCGCTCCACAATAGAGCGCAAGCCGCGCGCCCCCGTTTTGCGTTTCATCGCCAATGCCGCAATCGCCGTCAGCGCATCGGGTTCAAATTGCAAATCCACGTTTTCCATCGCAAACAAGGCTTGAAACTGCTTCACCAGCGCGTTTTTCGGCTCGGTTAAAATGCGCACCAACGCCGCTTCGTCCAACTCCGCCAAGCTCGCCAACACAGGCAAACGCCCAATCAATTCAGGAATCAAGCCAAATTTAATCAAATCTTCAGGCTCAACTTGGGCAAACAGCTCGCTGATGTTGGCGTTATCATCCTTGCTGTGCACCTGCGCGCCAAAGCCAATGCCGCCCTGCTCCGTGCGCTGGCGAATCACCTTATCCAAGCCCGCAAACGCCCCGCCGCAAATAAACAAAATATTAGACGTATCCACGCTGATAAACTGCTGATTTGGGTTGCGCCGCCCACCTTGCGGCGGCACGCTGGCAATCGTCCCCTCCACCAGTTTCAACAACGCCTGCTGCACGCCCTCGCCCGACACATCGCGCGTAATTGACGGGCTGTCGGACTTGCGCGAAATCTTGTCAATCTCGTCAATATACACAATCCCGCGCTGCGCCTTGTTCACATCAAAATCGCAGTTGCCCAGCAGCTTGGTGATAATCTGCTCCACATCCTCGCCTACATAGCCCGCCTCCGTGAGCGTGGTTGCATCCGCCATCGCAAAAGGCACATTCAATTTTCGCGCCAACGATTGCGCCAGCAGTGTTTTGCCCGAGCCAGTTGGGCCAATCAGCAACACATTGGATTTAGACAATTCCACCTGCGCCAACTCCGCGTGCGCATTTTCAGGCTGCCGCAAACGCTTGTAATGGTTGTACACCGCCACCGCAAGAGCTTTTTTCGCCATATCCTGCCCAACCACGTGTTCGTTCAACTGCGCCACCAATTCCGCAGGCGTGGGCAGCGGCGTGTTGTCCGATTCGGGCTTTTGAATGGTTTTCTCGCCCGCTTGGTCTGGCGAAATATCATGCAGCAACGCCGCGCATTCGCTCACGCACTCGTTGCAAATAAACGCGCCATCATCGCCCTCAATCAAATGTTTTACTTCGTCTTTATGTTTGCCGCAAAAGGCACATTTTGGGGTTTGTTCAGTCATAGTTTTTGGGGGAAATCGTGTTGAAAAATAGCCGCGAAGTATAGCAGCAGCCCAGCCCATAGATTGCATTAGGCAGCCTGAAAAACAAAATCCTGTTACATCGCTGCAACAGGATTTTTCATTGAACGCGCATTAAGCCATTGCTTTAATTTTGGCTGACAAACGGCTTTTGTGTCGAGCCGCTTTGTTTTTGTGGAACACGCCTTTATCAGCGATGCGATCCAAAACTTTGGTGCTTTCACGATAAACAGCTTGCGCTGCCGCTTTATCACCCGCTTCAACCGCTTTCAACACTTTTTTAACCGCAGTGCGAAAAGCAGTACGCAAACTTGCGTTGTGTGCACGATTTTTCAAAGATTGACGAGCACGTTTGCGTGCTTGTGCGCTATTAGCCATGTAGTTACTCCTAAAAATGAAATCAAAGGCAGATTGATAAAACGTGCTATTTTAAACAGCAAGCCGCGCAAATGCAAGCATTTTCACGCAGCCCAACCGCATAGGCAGCCTGAAACCGCTGCCCATTCATAAAGCTAAAACTAAGAACCTGTATTCACTATTTGCATAGGCATCTTTAATGCCCTAAAAACGTGGCTACTGCGTTAAAAATGCTCGCAAGGTGTTCAACCTTGCTGCGCTTTTTGCCTTGTATCCGTGCTTTTATGTCATCCAATCTGCCTACGCAAATAATGAATACAGGTTCTAATAAATTTCAACATAATGCAAAATACTGTAAAATACCACGTCATAACTTTAAAACACGTTTGCAAACGCAAAAACCATGTCTTACCAACAAGCCAGCATTCCCGTTTCCGAAAGCCTTGCCGAGCCATTATCCGATGCCCTGATGGAACATGGCGCGTTATCCGCCGCCATTGAAGATGCCTTTGCTGGCACGGAAAACGAGCAGCCCATTTTTGGCGAACCCGATATGCCGCAACAACAAGTGTGGCAACAAAGTCTCATCATCGCTTTGTTTGACGAACACGCCGATGTGGCGCAAATCATCGCCGATGCTGCCAACAGCATCCCCATTACGCCGCCCGAATACCGCTTGGAAACGTTGGCAGAACAAGATTGGGTGCGCCTAACCCAATCGCAGTTTGACCCGATTAAAATTTCCGACCGCTTGTGGATTACCCCCACATGGCACGATGCCCCCGATGCCAATGCCATCAACCTGCGGCTAGACCCAGGGTTAGCCTTTGGCACAGGCAGCCACCCCACCACCCACCTTTGCTTGCAATGGCTGGATAGCAATTTGCACGGTGGCGAAACGGTGTTGGATTATGGCTGCGGCTCGGGCATTTTAACCATTGCCGCGTTGAAGCTGGGCGCAGGCAGCGCAACAGGCGTGGATATTGACCCGCAAGCCATCAAAGCCAGCAACGACAACGCCGCGCAAAACAACGTTCAGGCTGCCTTTTATTTGCCCGATGGCTTGCCGCAAGGGCAGTTTGATGTGGTGGTTGCCAATATTTTAGCCAACCCTTTGCGTATGCTCGGCGATATGTTGGCAGGGCGCACCAAAACGGGCGGCAGAATTGTGTTATCAGGCATTTTAGAAGAACAGATTGACGAGATGAGCGCGATTTACGCGCAATGGTTTGACCTTGCCCCAGCTATTGTAAACAACGGCTGGGCGTGTATTACGGGCGCAAAACGCTAACCCCATTTCAGAGTACATTTTATGAGCGAAGTTAAAGTTAAATGTCCCAAATGCAGCCACACTTCGGTGTTGGATAGTGCCGATTTAAACAAAACGCAAGGGCGCGCCGTGTGTTCGTCTTGCAACCATATTTTTCAGCTGGTGAAAAAAAGCAAAAAGGCGCAGCAGCCTAACGCCAAGCCCACAGCCCAAACTGCGCCGCAAACCAGCCCAGCCAAGCCTGCTGCGCCCCAAAAAGAAACAGAAAAAAAACCTGCCTTGCAAGGCGAAGTGTTAGCCAAAGAAGCATCCAAAGAAAAATCGGCCGCCGATAAACTGCGCGAACAAACCGCCAAATCGTTGGACGCTTTTTTTAGTGCGCACAATAAAAATGCACACGATAAAAAAGAATCCGCCACGCCCCAAATCGCCAAAACGGTTCACGAAATCAGCAAGCAGCAGCACCACGAGCAACGTCCCTTGCAATACCGCGTTCCCCGCGCCGATGGCATGGCGCACACGTTTGCCGAAGTGGGCAACGGCACCGCTTTCTCCTTGCTTGACCGCGACAGCATCAGCAGCCAGCTTCCACAAATCGCCATGAAACCCGCTGCCAAAAACAGCAAAACCACCGCCGTCAGCGAAATGCGCACCGATGGGCAGCAAAACAACATCACCATCCACACCGACAGCCTTGTGTTTACCCTGCTGGGCGATGGGCAAGGCAACACCAGCATGGCACCCGTTGCCGCGCCCAACACGCTTGCGCTGGGCAACCATGCGCCCACCATCCCGCCCACGCAAAACGATGTTGCGCTCTCGCCTAGCGGCGAGTTTAACTGGATGGCGGCTTCCATCGCCGCGCTGATGGTGTTGATTATGCAACTGTTTTATTGGGTGCTGGATATTCGTTAATCCCAATCTAAAAGGCAGCCTGAAAACCATCTTTCAGGCTGCCTATTTACTGTTCCCTTTTCAGGCTGCCTTATGACCGCTCGCAAATGTTATCTGATTCTCATCATCTTGTTTTCATTGCTGTTTATCGCGCTGCTGCTGATGGGCAGCTATTTGATTCGCATCGGCAGCAAACAATTTGGCGTTGCCGCGCTGTTGTTTTCCTTTGGCGCGGTGTTGGGGCAATTTACCAGCCTTGCGCTGTATATCCGCCAAGTTTCGCGCGACCAGCTTGCCAAGCTCCATGTCAACGATAAGGCAGCCTGAAAACAATGGTGTGGCGGCTCGCTAGCATCTTGGCAATCCGCAAAATTCTGCTAAACCCGCTATTGAGCGATGAGCCGTTGCTGCGCCCATTCAGTTTTCAGGCTGCCTATTGATTGCGTTTAGGCAGCCTGAAAACGAGTAACCAAAGTCCAAACGCCATTCAACCGTTTTCAGGCAGCCTTACGCTGCCCAATGCTCAACAAGGAAAACCATGTTCCCCAAAATCGTTCTCGCCAGCAACAACGCAGGCAAACTGCGCGAATTTTCCGCCTTATTCGCCGCGCAACACAGCCAAATCCTACCGCAATCCGCATTCAACACGCCCGAATGCGCCGAGCCATTTTGCACCTTTGTTGAAAACGCGCTCGCCAAAGCCCGCCACGCCAGCCAACACAGCGGCTTGCCCGCCCTTGCCGACGACAGCGGCATCTGCATCAACGCGCTGGGCGGCGCACCAGGTGTGTATTCCGCGCGATACGCAGGCGACAACCCCAAATCCGATGCCGCCAACAACGCCAAAGTCTGCGCCGAGCTTGCGCCCCATGCCGACAAATCCTGCTACTACGTTTGCGTGCTGGTTCTCGTGCGCCATGCCAACGACCCGCAGCCCATCATCGCCGAAGGCATCTGGCGTGGGCAATGGCAGCCTGAAAGCGCAGGCGAACACGGCTTTGGCTACGACCCGCATTTCTATCTGCCCAGCCACGCCTGCACCGCCGCGCAGCTTGCACCCGAAATCAAAAACCAAATCAGCCACCGCGCCCAAGCGTTGAAGGTTTTGCTGGATAAGATTCAGGCAGCCTGAAAATGGCATTGCACTGTTTTAGCTACGCAACTCTGCTTCACTACGCAGGCTGAAACCTTTGCAAAACTCCCAGCGGCAGCCTGAAAAATAAGAAATGCCGTCATTCCCGCGTAGGGGGGAATCTTGCTTGATATTCATTCATAAATGTATGTAAAAACAATCCATTGCGTGAGTTCAATCAAAATTCCCACCTGCGCGGGAATGACGGAGAATTGACTATTTCTTGTGGTGTTTTGGGTTTTGCAAAGGTTTCAGGCTGCCTAAACGCGAGCGCAACATAAGGCAGCCTGAAAACGCCCCCCGCGCTCCTACGGCTTGCTGGCAAGCCGTGCGCTGGCTTGAATAAAAAGGCAGCCTGAAACCTTTGCCATAGCCTGAAATCTCGTTATCCATTTCAAACTATATTGCGCCACACACAAAAGGCAGCCTGAAAACGGTTTACAAACTCGTTTTCAGGCTGCCTTTTATCGCATCTCATCTCACGACTGATGCTTCTTCTTCACGCTCACTTGCCGTTTTTTCGCCTTGCCGCCGCTGTTGCGGGCTTTTTCTTCTTTGCGGTTTTCGCGCTTGGCGATGCGGTTGCTCAATGTAACGCGGCGCAGCGGTTTGTTTTTGGTTTGCGCGGCGGTTTCTTCGTAAGGGTTTTCGCCCACGTTGTATTGTATCCGCAGCGGTGTGCCTTGCAGGTTAAACGCTTTGCGGAAAGTTTGCGTGAGATAGCGCGTGTAACTGTCGGAAATGGCGGCGAGCGAGTTGCCGTGTATCACGATGACGGGCGGGTTCATGCCGCCTTGGTGGGCGTAGCGCATTTTGGGGCGCATCAAACCTGCGCGGGGCGGGGCTTGGCGTTCCACCGCGCTTTGCAGCACGCGGGTGATTTTGGGCGTGGGCATATTGATAAACGCGGCGTTGTAGGCAGCCTGAATGCTGTCAAACAAGCCGTCTATGCCGCGTTCTTTGAGCGCGGAAATGTAGTGAAACTTTGCAAAATCAAGGAAATACAGCTTGCGGGCGATGTCGCGCTTGATGTCGTTGCGCCGCTCTTCGCTAATGCCGTCCCATTTGTTTACGGCGATGACCAGCGCACGCCCTGCTTCCAGCGCGAAGCCTGCGATGGTGGCATCTTGGTCGGCGATGTCTTGCTGCGCGTCCAGCACCAGCACGGCAACGTTTGCCGCTTCAATCGCTTGCATGGCTTTGATTACAGAAAATTTTTCCACTGCTTCGTCCACTTTGCCGCGCCGCCGCACGCCTGCGGTGTCGATGATGGTGAATGGCTTGCCTTCGCGTTCAAAGTCGATGTGGATGCTGTCGCGTGTGGTGCCTGCCATGTCAAACGCAATCACGCGCTCTTCGCCCAAAATGGCGTTTACCAGCGTGGATTTGCCTACGTTGGGTCGCCCAATCACGGCAAACACGGGGTGTTTGTTTTCAGGCTGCTCTTCGTCTGCATCGGGGAAGTGCTGCAAAATCTCGTCAATCAGATAATAAACGCCGTCGCCATGCGCGCCTGAAATAACGTGCGGCTCGCCCAACGCGAGTTCGTAAAACTCGGCCGCCAGCACGGCGTGATTGCCACCTTCGCCTTTGTTTACCGCCAAATACACGGGACGCGGCGATTGGCGCAGGCGGTCGGCGATGATTTTGTCTTGCGGCGTTAAGCCTGTGCGGGCATCCACAAGGAACACAACGGCATCGGCTTCATCTACCGCTTGCAGGGTTTGTTTTGCCATTTCGTGCAAAATGCCGCTGTCCACCACAGGCTCAAAACCGCCTGTATCCACCACCAGATAGGGTTTGCTGCCCACGCGCCCGTGTCCATAATGGCGGTCGCGGGTTAAACCCGGTAGGTCGTGCACCAGCGCGTCTTTGCTGCGCGTGAGACGGTTGAATAAGGTGGATTTGCCCACATTGGGGCGGCCGACTAGGGCGATGGTGGGTTTCATAATGGTTTCTTTCTGTTTCAGGCTGCCTTTGGGGCAGCGAGCAGGTGCGAATTGCACAGGGTTAAAAAATTTGTAGATAGTTCAATGAGATTTACGCGGATCGGGGCAAACGCTGCGTAAACCGTCAATATGCTCATGCAAATCAGGCGGAATGTGATTCCACATGGGGTCAAGAATGAAATCTATACCTTCGCGCCGCGCCAGTTTGGCAGCGGGAACAAAATCGGAATCGCCTGAAAACAAAACAATTTTTTGAACCTGCTGTTTGTATGCCAATGAAGCGATGTCTAAACCAATTCGCATATCCACGCCTTTTTGCTTGATGTCCAGAACCATATCGTCTGCATTAAGTGGTATTGCAGGATTTTTTAGAAAATCTTTCATTTTGGCGGGTTTAATTGTCCATGTGGCGTGGTCGGATAGTTTTCCTAAACGCAATGCCAGTTTGCGTTTGTTTTTAAGTTCTTGGTGCAATTCGTGGCGAAAAATTGCTTCATCCGTTTTGGCGAAATCAATGGAACGCAGGGAAATAGGATTGTGCATTTTCTTTTCAAACGGAATGCAATCGTAAAAGAATATTCGGTAAAGCTCGCTTGGCTACTCATTTTTGCCCGTTGGTTGAAGATGAAGCAACGCATAGCGAAAAGCCAAATCCGCGATACGCTTCGCATTAAAATGATTTTGCGGCTCAATTTTGCGGATTCTTTTAATAAAAAATGCGCCATCAATCAAAATTGCTGTTTTCATATTTTTCTTCCAAAAAAAGCCCTTGGGCTCGGCATTTCCACTATGGAATTAGAAAATGCGTACTACCAAGGGTACTATTCGGGGCGGATTTTATGCGCTTGCCATTGATTTGTCAAATATGATTTTGAAAAATCTTCATATTTATGAATTTCTTATCGCTTGAAAATGCTTTACGCTTCGGCAACGGCTTCCCGCGCAAAGGTTTTTTCGCAGTAATGGCATTTGAGTTTGACTGCGCCGCGGTGTTGGCGCACTTGGAAGCGGCTGGTTACGGGTTCGCTGTGGCTGGCGCAGTTGGCATTGGGGCAGCTAAACACTTCGCTGATGGTGCTGGGCAGCGAAAGGCGCATTTTTTGCACCACTTGGTAATCGTGAATATGGTTCACAATGGCTTCGGGGGCGAACAGGGCAAGGCGGTTGGCATCGGCTTCGCTGAATATCACGTCTTTGATTTTGATGATGTCTTTGCTGCCTTGCGAGTGGCTGGGCAAGTTGAAGCCCACGGTTACCGCGCTGCCGTGGTGCAGCACTTTAAATTGGCGCAAGATGGTGAGCGCCAGCCCTGCGGGGATGTGGTCAATCACGGTGCCGTTTTCTATGGCTTCTACGCTTAATTGTTTGGTTTTCATGGCAATTTCCTTGTGTATTCGATTTTTGAACTAGGCTGAACAGCGTTTCAGGCTGCCTAATCATCATGTTTACAAAGCGGGCTAAACCGTTTCATTCAACACCAGCGACAGCATCGCCATCCGCGCAAATACGCCGTTGGCGGCTTGCTCAAAATAATAGGCGTAGGGCGTGGCATCCACGCTGGGGTGGATTTCGTCCACGCGCGGCAGCGGGTGCAGCACGCGCAAATTGGGCTTGGCGTGGGCAAGCATGCTGGCGTGTAGGTTAAATTTGCCTTGAATTTTGGCAAATTCTTGTTCGTCAAAGCGTTCGCGTTGCACGCGGGTCATATAAAGAACATCCGCCCATGCCACCGCGCTTTCCAAATCGGGAAAAATTTGCCAAGCCGCGCCTGCTTCGTCCAGTTCTTCGGTGATGTAGTCGGGCATGGCGAGCGTGGGCGGCGACACAAAGGCAAATTCGCAGCCAAAGCGTTTAAGGGCTTGGGCGAGCGAATGCACGGTGCGCCCGTATTTCAAATCGCCCACCATTGCGACTTTTAGGTTTTTCAGGCTACCTTGGGTTTCGTGGATGGTAACAAGGTCAAGCAGGGTTTGGCTGGGGTGTTGGTTGGTGCCATCGCCCGCGTTGAGCACGGGCACGCTGGAAAATTCCGCCAACACGCGCGCCGCGCCGTCTTTGGGATGGCGTTGAATAATCGCATCGGCGTAGCTGCTGATGATGCGCGCACTGTCGGCAAGGGTTTCGCCTTTTTTCGCGCTGGTGTTTGCGCCATCGGCAAAGCCGATTACCTTGCCGCCCAAGCGTTGCACCGCCGTCTCAAACGATAGCCGCGTGCGTGTGGACGGCTCAAAAAAACAGCTTGCGATGAGTTTGCCATCTAACAAGCTGGGATTGGGTTCGCTTTTCAGTTTAAGCGCGGTGTTGAGTAATAATAATAGCTCTTCATCCGATAAATTGGCGATGGAGATAATGTGTTTTTGGTAGAACGGATTATGGGACATGGCAGTTTCCTTTGTTGAGTGGGCTGAAAACGGACAAACGGCGAAATTATAGCAGAATTATTCACCATGCTTACATTTTTTTACATTGCGGCAGCCTGAAATGCAAAATGCCGTAAAATGTCAGTTTCTTGATAGCGTGTTGATTGTAAATTCTTTACAATTGCCAATATTCGTCAAAAACCCCATCAAACCTATTTTCAGGCTGCCCAAATATGCCAAGGCAGCCTGAAAACTCTATAAGCGAAAACAGCATGGCAAGAAAATATTTTGGCACCGACGGCATTCGCGGCGAAGTCGGGCAGTTTCCCATTACCCCCGATTTTGTGCTCAAACTGGGCAGCGCATTTGGCAGCGCATTGGTAAAACACGATGCGGGGCATAAACCCACCGTCATCATCGGCAAAGACACGCGCATTTCGGGCTATATGCTGGAAACCGCGCTGGTGGCAGGCTTCACCGCTGCGGGCGTAAACGTGGTGCAAACAGGGCCACTGCCCACGCCCGCCATCGCCTATTTAACCCGCGCCCTGCGGCTAGACGGTGGTGTGATGATTTCCGCTTCGCACAATGTTTACAGCGACAACGGCATCAAATTCTTTGCCGAAGGCGGCGTAAAACTGAGCGATGACATGGAATTAGCCGTGGAAGCCGAGTTAGAAAAAGACCTGCACACGCTGCCCAGCAGCCAGCTTGGGCGCGCCCGCCGCATTGAAGGCGCAGCAGACCGCTACATTGAATTTTGCAAATCCACCTTCCCCAGCCATTTGGATTTATACGGCTTAAAAATGGTGGTGGACACCGCCAACGGCGCGGGCTACCACACCGCGCCCAAAGTGTTTCATGAGCTGGGCGCGGAAGTCATCAGCATTGGCGATGAACCCAATGGCTACAACATCAACAACAAAGTGGGCGCAACCTACACCAAAACGCTGCAAGCTGCGGTGTTGCAAAACGATGCGGACTACGGCATCGCGCTGGATGGCGACGGCGACCGCCTGATGATGGTGGACAAAAACGGCGTGGTGTATGACGGCGACAAGCTGATTTACGTCATCGCCAAAGCCCGCGCTGCGCAAGGCTTGGATTTTGGCGGCGTGGTGGGCACGGTGATGAGCAATTTGGGCATGGAAAAAGCCCTTGCCACGCGAGGCATTGCCTTTGCTCGCGCCAAAGTGGGCGACCGCTATGTGCTGGAACAGCTACACGAGCGCGGTTGGCTCATCGGCGGCGAAGCATCGGGGCACATCGTGTGCCTAGACAAACACAACACGGGCGATGCCACCATTTCCGCCTTGCAAGTGCTCGCCGCGCTGCGCGAATTGGGGCAAGATTTAAAAACTGCCGTAGATTGGCAGCCCTATCCGCAAACCATGATTAACGTGCGCATTGAAAAAGGACAAGACTGGCAAAGCGCGTCGCAAGCGGCGTTGGCGCAAGCCGAGCAAGAGCTGGGCGAGCGCGGGCGCATCGTGTTGCGCGCATCGGGCACAGAACCTGTGGTGCGCGTGATGGTGGAAACCGATAATGCGATGATTGCCGAACAATGCGCCCAGCGGATTGCCCAATCCATCCAATCGCAACCGTAATCCATGCTATAAACCCCATGCTGCAAAACTAAGGCAGCCTGAAAATCTATAAACAGCGATACAGCGATAACGCCCCTACTCTGCTTTTCAGGCTGCCTATGCCATTTACGCCATTTTCAGGCTGCCTATCTCCTAACCCACAATAAAGCAAACCACCATGCTCGTCTTTTTAGAACAATTTTTCATCCAATTTGGCTACGTTGCCGTGTTCTTCATCCTGATACTGTGCGGCTTTGGCATTCCCATCCCCGAAGACATTACGCTGGTTGCAGGCGGCGTGATTTCAGGCTTGGGCTACCAAAACGTGCATATTATGGCGGTTACAGGCGTGCTGGGCGTGTTGGTGGGCGATGGCATTATGTTTTTGCTCGGCAGGCATTATGGCAACCAAATTCTTAAATTCCGCCCCGTCTCCAAAATGCTCAACCCCAAACGCTACGCGCTTATCCGCCAAAAATTTGACCAATACGGCAACCGCGTGATGTTTGTTGCCCGCTTTTTACCGGGTTTGCGCAGCCCGATGTTTCTGGTGGCGGGCATGAGCGGCAAAGTTTCCTTTATGCGCTGGCTGATGATGGATGGGCTGGCCGCCATCTTAACCGTGCCGCTTTGGGTGTATTTGGGGCACTTCGGCGCGGAAAACAAAGACTGGCTGATGAAGCAAGTCCACCAATTTCAATACGGCTTATACATCGTGTGCGCCATCGGCGCAGCATGGGCGGGCTACCATCTTTACCACCGCCGCCAAGGCTTAATCGCCCGCCGCGATGCGTTATTGGAAAAACGTCGCCAACGCCGCCTTGCCCGCGAAGCCAAACAGCAGCAAGCGCAACCATCCGCGCAACAGCAAACCCAACAACACAGCAAATAACCGTTTTCAGGCTGCCTTATATTTAAGAACCTGCATTCACTCTTCGCATAGGTAGATTTTATGCCCTAAAAAACGCGGCTACTGCGTTAAAAATGCGCGCAAGGTGTCCAACCTTGCTGTGCTTTTTGCCTTGTATCCGCGCTTTTATGTCATAAAATCTACCTATGCGAAGAGTGAATGCAGGTTCTAAAAAGGCAGCCTGAAAACTATGTATCGCCTATCGTCTTAAATTGCCCCAAGGATAACCCCCATGCCCACCCAACACTACATCGGCATCATGTCAGGCACCAGCATGGACGGCGCAGATGCCGTGCTCATCGCCATGCAAGGCACGCAATGGCAACGCGCCATCGCCCACAGCTTTACCCCCTACCCCAGCAGCCTGAAAACCGAACTGCTCGCCCTGCAAAACATCGGCGAAAACGAACTGCACCGCAGCCAAATACTTGCCCAACAGCTTAGCCAAATCTACGCCCAAACCATCCAGCAACTGCTCGCCCAAAGCCAAATGCAGCCTGAAAACATCACCGCCATCGGCTGCCACGGGCAAACCATCCGCCACGCCCCCGAGCATCAATACAGCATCCAGTTGGTCAATCTCCCCCTGCTCGCCGAGCGCACAGGCATCTTTACCATTGGCGACTTCCGCAGCCGCGACCTAGCCGCAGGCGGGCAAGGCGCACCGCTTGTCCCCGCGTTTCATCAAGCCCTGTTTGCCCACCCCAACGAAACCCGCGTCGTGCTCAACATCGGCGGCATCGCCAACATCAGCGTGCTTACTCCCCAGCAGCCACCCATCGGCTTTGACACAGGCGCAGGCAATATGCTGCTGGACGCATGGACACAATACATCTGGCAACAACCCTACGATGCCAACGGCGCAAAAGCCGCGCAAGGCACCGTGTTGCCCCGCCTATTAGGCAGCCTGAAAGCCCACCCCTATTTCAGGCTGCCGCCCCCCAAAAGCACAGGGCGCGAACTCTTTTCACTCGCATGGCTACAAAACCAGCTACACAGCAACGAATCCCCTTTTGACGTGCAACGCACCCTAGTCCAATTCACCGCCGAAACCATCGCCGAAGCCATTTTTCAGGCTGCCACCAACACCCGCCACATCTACATCTGCGGCGGCGGCATCCAAAACACCACCCTGATGCACACGCTTGCCAGCCTATTCACCCCCCACCGCATCGCCCTACACAGCACCGACGCGCTTAACCTAAACCCCCAATGGGTAGAAGCCGCCGCCTTCGCATGGCTTGCCGCCTGCTGGATAAAACAAACCCCATCCAATCCCCACCACGCCACAGGCGCGCGCAAACCGCTTATTCTCGGCGCAGGCTATTACGCCTAATCGCAGCGTAAACAAAAAGGCAGCCTGAAAACGCCAAATACGTTTTCAGGCTGCCTATTATGTTGCTCACTGCTCAATCAAGGATACGGACGACAATCCGAATCCACCCGCATAGAATTGTTAAAAAAAGGCGTTTCATCGCACGTTGTTGCGCTGCTTTCGCACACCAGCGAAGTGCCATCATGCGAATGAATCAACACCCGCGCTTCGTTGTTTTTATCAAACGCCACCGCCTTCATGCTATACGCCGCTTCGTTTTCCGTGCCACGCGGATTGCCCAGCATTCGGATGCAAAAATAAGGCGTTTGCGTAATCGGCAAATCCAGCCATTGCGTGCTGTTTTTTTTAAAGTTGCCATGATTCGCATAATGCCGCTCCAACGCCTGCGCATTATCCATCAACGCCTGATGCGCTTCGCTCAACCGCGCCTTTTTCACATAATTGTTATAAAGCGGATAAGCCACCACCGCCAAAACGGCGATGATGGCTATCGCAACCAACAATTCAACCAAAGTAAAGCCTTTGTTTTTCATTTATTGCATCACTTCGCAGCCTACCGCATCAGGCAAAGCAGTTGGGTCGGCTGATTTAGCAGAAGTTTCATACAGGTCTGCGCCACCACCGGTGCAACGTATGAAAGCAGGAACAGAAGAATCGTAGAACAAAATCAACTGATTAGCTGCTAAAACATCCGCTGAATACAAACCAGATTTAGGCTCGCCTTTCAAAATAAAATTATTGGTATTCGCTTTAACCAATGAGAAATTGTAATTATCGTTATCCAGCGTAACCACAATCCCCGTGGCACTTGGCGCGGGCGGCGTATCATTCTTAGAAACAAAAGCAATATCAGGCGGAGTGCAATCTGTGCCTTCTTTGCAGAAAGTCCGATAACGCCCATAGTGTCGCTCCATTGCCAGCGCGGTATCCGACATCATGGCGCGTGCATTGTCCAAGCGCGCACGGCGAATGAAGGATAAGAAAGAGGGGTAAGATAAAGCAGCCAAAATCGCTATAATCGCAATGGCAACCAGCAATTCAATCAACGTAAAACCTTTTTGTTGTGGAGACAGTTTCATTTTTTTCCAATCTTTCAAATTTAAAATAATAGTTTGTAAACCCAATCAAGCAATTTTAATGCAGGTTAGCCATCTTGGAGAAATAAATAGATTTAAAAATTTTTGTTTTGCTTATTTACGCAATTAAATTTCCAAAATTGTCACTTTAACGCATTTTTATAATTATATTGTCCGTTATTTAACAGAGATAATTTTTTTTTACATACCGCTTGTTTTTGTTAAATCTTTCGGTTATCTTGATGCTTCCCTTTCTCCACAAACCCAGCGTTTAACCAGATTGAACCAATAAATAAGCGTTGTTATGTTGAGCGTGTGCGCGTACCCTAAATCGCTGTCTCGCTTAACCGCATTACAGGTGCATCGGCAAACTTATCCATTTGCAATCAAAGTTACGCAGAATACAAGAGGTTGTCATGCAATTATCAGGCGCACAAATTATCGTGCAAAGTCTTCACGCAGAAAATGTTGAGTATGTTTTCGGTTATCCCGGTGGCGCAGTATTGGAAATTTACGATGCTATTTTCCAACTCAAAAAATTCAAACACATTTTAACGCGGCACGAGCAAGCCGCCGTTCATGCGGCAGATGCTTATTCTCGTTCCAGCGGCAAAGTAGGCGTAGCCTTGGTTACATCAGGGCCGGGGGCAACCAACGCCATCACAGGCATTGCTACTGCTTACAGCGATTCCATTCCTTTGGTGGTGATTTCTGGGCAAGTACCATCAGGTGCAATTGGCACAGATGCGTTCCAAGAAATTGATATGATTGGCATTTCTCGCCCATGCGTGAAACACAATTTCTTGGTTACCAACATTGAAGACTTGGCTGTAACCATTAAAAAAGCATTCCAAATCGCCAAATCGGGTCGCCCCGGCCCTGTGGTGATTGACGTTGCCAAAGATGTTACCCAAGCCACGGCAAAATACAGCTATCCACAAGAAGATTTGCTGATTCGCTCCTATCAGCCTGTTGTTCAGGGTCATGTGGGGCAAATTAAAAAAGCAGTTCAGCTTTTGTCTGCGGCAAAACGCCCCTTGGTTTACTTTGGTGGTGGCGCGGTGTTGGGCAATGCTTCCCCAGAATTAACCGATTTAATCCGCACCACAGGCCTACCTTGCACAGGCACGCTGATGGGCTTGGGCGCGTATCCTTCCGATGACCGCCAATTTTTAGGCATGCTCGGGATGCACGGCACTTACGAAGCCAACCTTGCCATGCAAAACGCCGATGTGGTGCTGGCGATTGGGGCACGTTTTGACGACCGCGTAGTCGGTTCGCCCGCGAAATTTGCCGAAGCACCGAAAAAAATCATCCACATTGATATTGACCCATCCAGCATTTCCAAACGTGTGAAAGCCGATGTGCCGATTGTGGGCGATGTGAAACACGTTTTAACCGAAATGCTGGGCTTGTGGCGCGCACAAAACGAATCCATCAACGCCAATCATTTGGAAAAATGGTGGAAAACCATTGAAGAATGGCGTGCGCAAGAGTGTTTAAGGCTGCCTGAAACCGATTTAATCCTGCCGCAATATGTGATTCAAACCTTGGCAAAATTAACCCACAACGATGCCATCATCACATCCGATGTGGGACAGCATCAAATGTTTGCCGCGCTGTATTACCCATTCCAACGCCCGCGCCAATGGCTGAACTCGGGTGGCGCAGGCACCATGGGCGTGGGCTTGCCTTACGCTATGGGCGCATACCTTGCCAACCCCGATAAAGATGTGTTCTGCATCACAGGCGAAGGCTCAATCCAAATGAACATTCAAGAATTGGGCACTTGCGCGCAATACAATCTGCCGATTAAAACCGTGTGCCTGAACAACGGCTATCTGGGCATGGTGCGCCAATGGCAAGAATTGTTCTACGATGAACGCGAATCCGAAACCAATTTGGAATGCCAGCCCGATTTTGTGAAACTGGTGCAAGCCTATGGTCATGTGGGCATGCGGATTGAAAAAGCAGCCGACGTAGAAGGCGCATTGCGCGAAGCGATGGCGATAAAAAACCGCTTTGTATTCATGGACTTTATCACTGACCGCAAACAAAACGTGTTCCCAATGGTGGGCGCGGGCAAAGGCTTGGACGAAATGGTCTTGCCGCAACACATGCGTTCAACTAAGGCATAAGAAAGGAACAAAAATGCGACATATTTTGTCTGTTTTGCTGGAAAACGAATCTGGCGCACTGAGCCGCGTGGTGGGCTTGTTTTCGGCACGCAATTACAACATTGATTCTTTGTCGGTTGCACCCACCGAAGACCCCACGCTTTCGCGCATGACCATTGTTACCCACGGCAGCGATGGCGTGATTGAGCAAATCACCAAACAACTCAACAAGTTAGTTGAAGTGGTTAAAGTGGTGGATTTGAACGAAGGGCAACACAACGAGCGCGAATTGATGCTGGTTAAAGTGCGCGCCACAGGCAAAGAGCGCGATGAAGTTTTGCGCTTGGCAACCATTTATCGCGGGCAAATTATTGATGTTACAGATAAAACCTACACGGTTGAAGTAACAGGTCCAAGCGATAAATTAGACAGCCTGCTGGCTAATTTACCGCAAAATTCCATTTTGGAAACCGTGCGCACAGGCGCGGCTGGGATTGGTCGCGGTGAGCGTATTTTGAAAATTTGATTTGGGGCTGTCCTAGATAACTCAGGAAATTCACATTAAGTTAGAATTTCCCCT
>NZ_JAUMZV010000029.1 GCF_030527935.1 Kingella sp. (in: b-proteobacteria) | reverse complement strand
GCATCCTTTTTTCGGCGCGTGCGAACTAGCCGCACTTCGTGCGTCGTCGGACAAGTGCACGCTTTTTCCCGAAAAAAGGATGCTCCGTTCGGCTGGACGTAGGGGAGAAAGCAGTAGTATCAACCAGTTGTGAAGAGTTAGGCAGCCTGAAACCTTTGCAAAACCTGTAACCGATGGAGCGTCGGTGGCTCGCCGACATTTTGTTAATCAAACAAGCTATGTTGAATCAACCATTTGGCGACGAGCCGTCGCCGCTCCATTTTAGATTTCAGGCTGCCGTTAAGGTTTTGCAAAGGTTTCAGCCTAAAAACACCAAACACCCCAACCCCAAGCATCCATTCCATTCTATCAAAACAAAGGCAGCCTGAAACCCGCGTAAACCAGTTTTCAGGCTGCCTTTCTTGTCTTATATGGTGAAACGCCCACACGCTTTATGATGCTTGCGGCGGATTTCCTGCTGCCGCCGCAGGGGCGTTGTTGGCGTTTTCAGGCTGCCTTGCATCGGGCGCGTTGCCATTTGTGCCGCCTGTGCCATCACCGTTATCACCGCTGCCGTTGGGCGTTTCGTGCGCGGCGGCCATCACTTCACGATACCATTTGGGGTGGTGTTTTTTCGCCCAAGTTTGCGTAACCACGCCTTCGGTCATGGCGCGAACCGTGCCGCGTATCCAAATGGCGGCGTAAACGTGCACAATAATGCCCGCAATCAAAATCGTTGCCGCCCATGCGTGCAGCAGCAGGGCGATGCGCACGGTGTCAATGGCAAAATAGCCCGAAAAATACTGCCGCCAAGCGATGATGCCTGTGATGCCCAGCACCAGCATACAGCCCGTCATCAGCCAAAACATCCCCTTTTGCCCGCCGTTGTATTTGCCCACATCGCCCACTTCATGCCCGTTGAGCACTTGCGGTACCGCCATCATCCATTTGATGTCTTCTTTGTTGATGAAATTGTGCCGCCAATAGCGCAAAAACTGGCGGAAAAAGCCCAGAAACATAATCACGCCGATAATCGGATGCACCATGCGCGCCAGCTGCGGCGTGCCAAAAATGCCCGTGAGCCAGAAAAACGCGGGGTAGAAAAACGCCAAGCCCGAGATGGCCAGCAACACAAAACAGCCTGCCACCACCCAGTGATTAAAGCGTTCTGCGCGTTTATAGCGTTGGATTAAGCGTTCTTTTTTCATTATGCGTCCTCCTCACGTTTCAAGATGTCGCCCTCTTTGCCGATGACTTCGGGTGCTTCTTCTTCGGCTCGGTTCGGGCCTACGGTGATGTAGTGCAGCCAGCCTGTTGCCACAGCGGCGGCGATGCCAAAGGTTGCCAAGGGTTTGAGCAAGCCTTTCCACAGTTTCACCGTTGCGCTGATGTGTGGGTTTTCAGGCAGCCCTTTATACAAAGTAGGGCGGTCGGCATGGTGCAACACATACATAACGTGCGTGCCTCCCACGCCTTGCGGGTCGTATAAGCCTGCGTTTTGGTAGCCGCGATGGTTCAAATCTTTGATACGCGCGGCGGCAAGCTGTTTCATGTCTTCCTTGCTGCCAAATTGGATTGCGCCTGTGGGGCAGGTTTTCACGCAAGCGGGCTCTTGCCCCACCACCACGCGGTCGGAACACAAGGTGCATTTGTAAACCTTGTTTTCCTTTTTATCCATGCGCGGGATGTTGAACGGGCAGCCTGCGATGCAATAGCCGCAGCCAATGCAGTTTTCTTGATGAAAATCCACAATGCCGTTTTCGTATTGAATAATCGCCCCTGGGGATGGGCAGGCTTTCAGGCAACCAGGGTCGGCGCAGTGCATACAGCCGTCTTTGCGGATGAGCCATTCTAGCTTGCCGTTTTCTTCGTGTTCGGCAAAGCGCATCACCGTCCACGATTTGGAAGTCAAATCAATCGGGTTGTCGTACACGCCGTGGTTGGTGCCGATTTCATCGCGGATGTCGTTCCACTCGGAGCACGCCATTTGGCAGGCTTTGCAGCCGATGCAGGTGGTTACGTCAATCAGCTTGGCGATTTCAATCGGTTTGCGCACCTCTGGGGGCGGCGTGATTTCTGCCGTTGCGGAACGGCGTTTGATGTCTAATGATTGCAGTGCCATGGTGCCGCTCCTTATGCTTTTTCAATGTTTACCAAGAATGTTTTGTATTCAGGCGTTTGCGTGTTGCAGTCGCCCACAAATGGCGAGAGCGTGTTCACGATGAACTGTTTTTGCCCAGATACGTTTTCCCAACCACCATGCAACGGAATGCCGATTTGATGTACGGTTTTGCCGTTGATGGTTAAGGGTTTCATACGTTTGGTAACCACAGCACGCACTTTAATCCACGCGCGTTTGCTGCTGATTTTCACCCAATCGCCTTTTTCAATGCCTTTTTCTTTTGCCAATTCTTCGCTGATTTCGCAGAATTGTTCAGGCTGCCCAATCATCAACAATTTCACGGATTTCGTCCAAAATTGGAAATGCTCGGTTAGGCGATAGGTGGTGGCGACATAAGGGAACTCTTCGGCTTTGCCGATGCGGTCTTTGATGCTGTCAAACACGCGCATGGCAGGCGTTTGCACAATTTTGGGGTGCAGGGGGTTGGTGCCGATGGGCGATTCCAATGGCTCGTAATGCTCGGGGAACGGCCCGTCCACCAGTTTACGCGCGGCAAACAAACGCCCCACGCCTTCTTCGTTCATGATAAACGGATTCATGCCACTATCGGGGGCGGCATCGGCTTTGAAGTCGGAAACATCTGCGCCTGTCCATTTTGCGCCATCCCATTGGATAAGCTGGCGATGTTCGTCCCACGGCTTGCCGCTGGGGTCGCATGAAGCGCGGTTATACAAAATGCGGCGGTTGGCTGGCCAAGCCCATGCCCATTTGGGCGTGTTGCCCAAGCCGCTGTCGGTGTTATCGCGTCTATCCATTTGGTTGCCCGCTTGCGTCCACGAGCCAGAGAAAATCCATGTGGCGCATTCGGTAGTGCCATCATCGCGCAGTTGGGCAAAGCCATCTAGCAATTCGCCTTTTTTGCGGATGATGTTGCCATCGGCATCTTTTAAATCTGCCAAGGCATAGCCGTTGGATTCTTTTGCCATTTCAACAGGGCTGGGCGCGTGTGCTTTGGCGTATTTCCACGATAGCTTGGTAATCGGCTCGGGGCATTTGCCGCCTTCTTTTTCATACAAGGCTTTGATGCGTTGATACAGCTCGCCTAGGATGTCCAAATCGGGCAGCGATTCGCCTTGCGGGTCAGCGCCGGGGTGGTGCCATTGCAGCCAGCGAGAAGAGTTCACAATAGAGCCTTCTTCTTCGGCAAAGCAGGGGGTAGGCAGCCTGAAAACTTCTGTGCCGATTTTGCTGGGGTCGGTGGCGTGGGCATCGCCGTGGTTTTCCCAGAATGATGCGGTTTCGGTTTTCAGCGGGTCCATCACCACCATAAATTTGAGCTTGGAGAAGGCTTCGGTTACGCGGCTGGCATCGGGGAACGAGCCTTGCGCGTTAAAGCCTTGCACCAGCAAGCCTTTCATCTTGCCTTGATACATATCTTCGGTAATCTGCAAGATGTCGTACATTTTTTGGTATTTGGGCAGCCAGTCATACGCCCAGTTGTTTTCGGCGGTGGCATTATCGCCATACATCCATTTTAGGAAGCTCACGAAAAACGCGGGCGTGTTTTTCCAATAGTTCAATTGGTTAGGCTGCAAGGCTTTGGGCGTGTTGGCGTTGAGATAATCTTGCAGCGTGGCTTGTTTTTCGCTGGGCAGATTCAAATAACCTGGTAGCGAAGTGGACAGCAAGCCCAAATCCGACAAGCCTTGGATATTGGAGTGTCCGCGCAGGGCGTTCACGCCGCCGCCCGACATCCCAATATTGCCCAGCAGAAGCTGAATCATCGCCATGGTGCGGATGTTTTGCGTGCCGTAGGAATGCTGCGTCCAGCCTAGGGCATACAAAATAGTGCCCGCTTTGTTGGGCGCGGACATTTCGCCCCACGCTTGGGCAACTTTTAGGAAATCTTCTTTGCTGGTGCCGCAAATGGTGGTCATCATATCCAGCGTGTAGCGGGAATAATGTTTTTTCATCATTTGGAACACGCAGCGCGGATGTTGCAACGTGGGGTCGGTTTGGGCGTAGCCGTTTTCGTCTAGCGCGTAGAACCATGTTTCTTTGTCGTAGAACGTGCCGTGGGTGTTTTCAGGCTGCCCCTTGGGGTCTTTTGCGCCTGTGAACAAGCCATCGTTAAAATCAAAACCATCTGCCACGATAAACGAAGCATTGGTGTAGTTTTTAACGTATTCCCATTGGATTTTATCGTTTTCAATCAGCCAGTTAATCAGTGTACCCAAAAAGGCGATGTCTGAACCTGCCCTGATGGGCGCGTAAAAATCGGCAACCGATGCGGTGCGGTTAAAACGCGGGTCCACCACAAACAGCTTGGTGCCTTTGCGTTTTTTCGCTTCAATCACCCATTTGAAGCCCACGGGATGCGCTTCGGCGGCGTTGCCCCCCATCACCATAATGAAATCGGCGTTTTGGATGTCCACAAAGGTGTTGGTCATCGCGCCGCGCCCAAAGGTGGATGCCAAGGCGGATACGGTCGGGCCGTGGCACACACGCGCTTGGGTGTCCAGCGCAATCAGCCCGAGCGCGCGGGCAAATTTCACGGTGAGAATGCCTGTTTCGTTGGATGATGCCGATGCCGCCAGCATGCCGATGGTTTCTAAGCGGTTTACGGTTACGCCATCAGCGGTTTTTTCTTGGAACGATGCGTCGCGCTCGTTTTTGATGTGGCGGGCGATGCGGTCTAGGGCTTCTTGCCACGAGATGCGTTTCCATTCGTTGCTGAATGGCTCGCGCACTTCGGGATATTGAATGCGGTTGGGGCTGTTGACAAAATCTACCAGCGATGCGCCTTTGGGGCACAGCGAGCCGCGCGACACGGGATGGTCGGGATCGCCTTCAATGTGAAAGATTTTTTTCTTGGCGTTTTTTGCGCCATCGCCCATGCTGTATAGGATGGTGCCGCAACCTACGGAACAGTAGGTGCAGTTGTTGCGCGCCTGAGATGCGGCGGTGAGCTTGTATTGACGAACTTCTGCGAACGCATTGGTGGGCAGTAAACCCACGGCGGCAAGGGTGGTTGCGCCTGCGCCCGCAGCAGTTACTTTGAAGAACTGCCGTCTGGTTACGTTCATGGTGTGGTTCCTTGTGTTGGCGGCTTTTTCAGGCTGCCTTTTTGGCGGTTTATCACAGGGGTTGTGCGAATTGCTTAGTTGCCACCGCCCCGCTTTGTGAGCTTAACCTTTATATGTAGTTAGATGTTATTCTACTTGAATTGTTGGGTTTTGTTAAAAAATATTGTGCGGGTTTTACGCTTATTAACTATTTATGCTGTGGCGGGCTAGTTCTTTTGACTGAATGGCAAGGCAGCCTGAAAATGGGTTTTGCTCGTTTTCAGGCTGCCTTAAATGGAATGGATAGGGCTGGGCGTGGGATTATCGCCATCATGCGGATGATGCGGATTAAGCCAACCGCAATGCCCACCGCGATGCCAAACATTCGCCCAACAAACAAGGCAGCCTGAAAACGAGTAAACCCCGTTTTCAGGCTGCCTTTGGCGTGAAGAGCAATGCCCCAATGCTATTTGTGATGTCCTGCGTTAAAACGTTTTTCCAACCAAGTGAAGAACATGGTTAAGCAAATGGTCATCATCAGGTACACCAAAGCCACGGTGTAGAGCGGCTCTTCGTAAATGGAATAACGCCCCGAAATGGTTTTTTGCACATACGCTAGCTCGGGCACAGCAATCATCGCCAGCAGTGAGCTGTCTTTGAGCAGCGTGATAAATTCGTTTGCCAATGGCGGCAGCATACGGCGCAACGCTTGCGGCATGATGATAAAGCGCATGGCTTGCGGATAAGTCATGCCCAGCGAGCGGGCGGCTTCCATTTGCCCTTTGTCAATCGATTGAATGCCCGCGCGGAAGATTTCGGTGATGTATGCGCCTGTGTTGGCGGTTAAAGCCAAGCAGCCCGCAATCCACGGACCATATTCGCGGCGCAACGTCATGGCATCTGGCCCGCTGATAATCAAGCCATGCTGCGGATGCACCAACGCCACCAGCCACACGAAATACCAAATAAAAATTTGCACATACAGCGGCGTGCCACGAAAACACGTTATATAAAGCCAAGAAATTTTGCGGCAAACCCATGCAAACACCCGCATGAATATATTGCCGTTTTCAAAGCGCATAATTCGCATCAGCGCACCAATCATGCCCAAAATCGTGCCAAATAACGTGGCAATCACGGTAATCAACACGGTGGCCACCGCGCCCATTAAGAACATGTGGCGATATTCGTAAATTACATCGCAACGAAAATGCAGGTTGGTGCAAATCTCTGAAATCATAAAAAACCAGCCAATACAGGCAACCGTAAAAACGAGTGATTTTACCCGAAAACTTATAAGCAAGCATCCACAAAACGCAACAACTGCCTTACAATCTTGCCTTTTTTTAACCTAAATTAACTATGAACATTTGGCTAGGACAACAACTTCCCACGCCGCTGCCGCCCAGTGCCGTAACCATCGGCAATTTTGACGGCGTGCACACGGGACACCGCCACATTTTGCAACGCCTTGCCAGCGAAGCCCAAGTGCACCAGTTGCACAGCGTTGCCATTATTTTTGAACCGCAGCCCAACGAATTTTTTAGCCGCCAAGCCAACCGAGAACAGCCACAACGCATCACGCCGCTGCGCGACAAAATCCAGCTTTTGCAACAAACGGGCAGCGTGGACAGCGTGTGGGTGCAACGCTTTAACCAGCATTTTGCCAACCAAACCGCCGAGCAATTTATCCAAACCATTCTGCGCGAGCAGCTCAACACGCGCTATTTGCTGATTGGCGACGATTTTCGCTTTGGCAAAGGGCGCGGCGGCGATTTTGCCCTGCTTGCCGCGCAAGACGATTTTGCCACCGAGCGCACGCCCAGCGTGTTGATTGCGGGCGAACGCGCCAGCAGCACCGCCATTCGCCAAGCCTTGCAAACGGGCGACATCGCCGCCGCCAGCCAAATGCTGGGGCATCCCTACACATTGAGCGGGCACGTGAAACACGGCAAAAAGCTGGGGCGCACCATCGGCTGCCCCACCGCCAATGTGCATTTGCCTTTGCATCGCTACCCGCTGAGCGGCGTGTTTGTGGTACGCGTGGCGGGCAGTTTTGGCGAACGCGCGGGTGTGGCATCGTTTGGCAGCAACCCCACCGTGTCGCACACACCCGAAGCCAAACTGGAAGTGCATCTGTTTGACTTTTCAGGCTGCCTATACGGCGAGCGCATCCAAGTAACCTTTTTGCACAAGCTGCGCGATGAAGCCAAGTTTGACAGCATCGCCGCCTTGCAACGCCAAATTGCGCAGGATATGCAGGCGGCGCGGGATTGGCATCGGGACATGGTTAGGGGTATTTAGAACCTGTATTCACTATTTTCATAGGCAGATTTTATGAAATAAAAGCGCGGATACAAGGCAAAAAGCGCAGTAAGGTTGGACACCTTGCGAGCATTTTTAACGCAGTAGCCACGTTTTTAGGGCATAAAAGATGTCTATGGAAATAGTGAATACAGGTTCTTAAAGGCAGCTTGCGGAGCGTAGCGGAGTTGCGAAGCTAAAACAGCCCCATAATGGAGCGGCGACGGCTCGTTGCCCAATGTTTGCCCGCGCAAGGCAGCCTGAAAATTGAGCCAATCCACCTGCATGGTTTTTCAGGCTGAAACCTTTGCAAAACCCCCAACAACAGCCTGAAACCTAAAATGGAGCGGCGACGGCTCGTTGCCCAATATTTGCCCGCGCAAGGCAGCCTGAAAATTGAGCCAATCCACCTGCATAGGTTTTCAGGCTGCCTAATCCCATTCACAAGCCAAAGGCAGCCTGAAAACAAACTTACCCCCCCCACTTCATCTCACCCCATCCGCCCACCGCGCCCACAATCCAGCGTATAATTTTCCCGTCTCAACCCCGTAAACAAAGGACTCCCCCATGTTTTTTGACCAAATCCCCGCCGCCCCCGCCGACCCCATTCTCGGCTTGGGCGAAGCCTTCAAAGCAGAAACCCGCGCCAAAAAAGTCAATCTCGGCATCGGCGTGTATAGAGATGCCGATGGGCAAACCCCCATTCTCCGCGCCGTCAAAGCCGCCGAAACCCGCCTGCTCGCCAGCGAAAACAGCAAAAACTACCTTGGCATAGATGGCGTAGCCGCCTACAACGCCGCCACGCAAGCATTGCTGTTTGGCGCAGAACACAAAATCATCACCAGCAGCCGCGCCAAAACCGCGCAAAGCCTAGGCGGCACAGGTGCATTGCGCGTCGCCGCCGAATTTATCAAACGCCACACCGCCGCGCAAAACGTGTGGATTTCCGCGCCCACATGGCCCAACCACAACGCCATTTTCAAAGCCGTAGGCATCCATATCCGCGACTACCGCTACTACGACTCCGCCGCGCACGCGCTGGATTGGGACGGCATGATTGCCGATTTAGCCCAAGCGCAAGCGGGCGACGTGGTGCTGTTGCACGGCTGCTGCCACAACCCCACAGGCATAGACCCCACCCCTGAGCAATGGGCAACGCTGGCAAAAATGTCCGCCGAAAAAGGCTGGCTGCCGCTGTTTGACTTCGCCTATCAAGGCTTTGCCAACGGCTTGGACGAAGACGCTTTCGGCTTGCGCGTGTTCCTGCAACACAACCGCGAAGTGCTGATTGCCAGCTCGTATTCCAAAAATTTTGGTATGTACAACGAGCGTGTGGGCGCGTTCACGCTGGTGGCGGATAGCGAAGAAGCCGCCGCCCACGCGTTTAGCCAAGTGAAAGTCATCATACGCACGCTGTATTCCAACCCCGCATCGCACGGCGGCACAACCGTCGCCATGGTGTTGCAAGACGCGGAACTCAAAGCGCAATGGATTGCCGAGCTAGACGAAATGCGCGCCCGCATCAAAGCCATACGGCAAAAATTTGTGGACTTGCTGCAAGAGTATGGCGCAAAACAAGATTTCAGCTTTATCGTGCGTCAAAACGGTATGTTCTCATTTAGCGGCTTAACGGCGGAGCAAGTGGACAGATTGCGCGACGAATTTGCCATCTACGCCGTGCGCAGCGGGCGGATTAACGTGGCGGGGATTACCGATGCGAATATTCGCTATTTGTGCGAGTGTATTGTGAAGGTGTTGTAAAACGGTTTCAGGCTGCCTTTGAGCATTAAGGCAGCATGAAAACAAAAAACACGCCATCCAAGATAACGTGTTTCCCTATTCTTTTCAGGCTGCTTATGGGGTTGTAACAACACCCAAAGGCAGCTTGAAACCCTATTCACCACCCCTGTTGCAACAAGCCTTCCAATTTAGACTGCACATTCGCCCCCAAGCCGCGTTGCAACAGCGAAGCCAAATCGTTGTTTTCGGGCGTGTAGTCCACCAAATCGGGTGCTTTCACCACATCCCGCGCCACGCTATACACATTGCCCAAATCGTCCACCAAGCCTGCTTTTTTCGCTTCAATGCCTGTGAATACGCGCCCGCTAAACAAATCGGGATAATCCTTTTCGTTCAGCTTGCCATTGCGCCCTTCGCGCACCGATTTGATAAATTCGGCGTGCACTTGGTCAAGCATTTGCTGGAAAATCGCTTGTTGCTCGGGCGTTTCGGGCGTAAACGGGTCGCCCATGCCTTTGTTGTCGCCCGCGATGCGCACGCGGCGTTTTACGCCAATTTTTTGCATCAACTCGGTTACGTCAAAGCTGCTGCCAATCACGCCGATGCTGCCCATCAGGCTGGATGGGTCGGCGTAAATCTTATCCGCCGCCGCCGCGATGTAGTAGCAGCCCGAAGCGCACACATCTTCCGCCACCACATAAACAGGAATATTGGCGTGTTCCCGCTTCATGCGGCGGATTTCTTCAAACGCGATATTGGACACCACAGGCGAACCCCCAGGGCTGTTGGCGCGCAGCAAAATTGCTTTCACATTGGCGTTTTTATACGCGGCTTCCATGCCCTCGCGCAGAATTGTTACTTGGTCGTGCTCATCGTTGCCGCCAATCACGCCTTTTAGGTTGACCACCGCCGTGTGCGGTTTTTGCGTATTGGCAAACTTGCTCGCCGTGCCGTTGGGGTGCGCTCCGTTATTGCCGCCGCGCGCACCTGCCAAAATTGCCAAGAAAATCAACACGCCAATGCCGCGCCAAATATTGCGCCACAGCCGCGCCCGCCGCTGCTCTTGGTACGCAGCAAACAGCACGTCTTTCAGCGTGGTTT
Organism: Kingella sp. (in: b-proteobacteria); assembly: GCF_030527935.1. Classification (GTDB taxonomy): domain Bacteria; phylum Pseudomonadota; class Gammaproteobacteria; order Burkholderiales; family Neisseriaceae; genus Kingella_B. Next base: position 17,997 of record NZ_JAUMZV010000029.1, on the reverse strand, counting down.
GCGCCCATTTCTCATCATCAACGGGCAAAGATTGTTCGGGGTTGCGGCGGCGAAAAGCCATGATGTCGTCCTTAAAAAATGAAAAAACGCTATTGTAATCAGGTTTCAGGCTGCCTGCATCTATAAATGGGTTGGGGGTGCGCTTATCCAAGGCAGCCTGAAATCTTTGACAAACCTGCCAACTCGTAAAATTCGATTGAATGCGTCATTTGGCGACCAGCCATTTTGGATTTCAGGCTGCCCTTGCTTATTTATACCAAGGCAGCCTGAAAACGTGTTCACACCCATTGCGCATCTATTTCAGGCTAAAACCTTTACTAAATCTGTAACCGATGGAGCGTCGGCGGCTCGCCGACATTTTGTTAATCAACGAAACCACGTTAAATCAACTATTTGGCGACGAGCCATCGCCGCTCCATTTTGGATTTCAGGCTGCCCTTGCTTCATACCAAGGCAGCCTGAAAACGTGTTCACACGCCCATTGCACATCCGTTTCAGGCTGCCTTGCCCTGTTTCCCCGCGCCCAACAATGCTAGAATGCCCCTCCTTTTGGCAGCCTGAAAACGGGAACAAACATGATAAAACGCCTCGCCGCATGGATTGTGATGCTGGATTTGCTGTGGAATGTTGCGCTCAACATCAAAAACGCGCTGCTGCCCACCGCCGCGCCCGCCCCCAAAGACGGCTTGCCCATCTCGCCCGAATTTGCCTTTGGCTGGATACAAGTGTTGGTGAACGGCGGCATGGCGTTGCTGGTTATTTTGTCCATTTTGTTGCTGTTCAAAATGCAACGGCTCGGCAGCCACGGCTACAAGCTCGCGTTCACCATCCCGCGCGTGAGTGCCATGCTGATAGTGTTTTCCTTTGCTCTGCCGTCCGTGTGGCTGTGGGGCTGGGCCATCGCCAACGCGCTGCAAGGTAAGTTCCATATTGACAACAGCCAACTGCGCTATTTGATTGTTGCTGCCTGCCAGCCTTTTTTGGTGCTGCTGGCGTGGCATGTTTGGCGACAACAGCGGCGGCTGCGCAAATTGGTGGCGTTCCCCGTGCAGCCTGAAAACCCAGCGCAGCGCATCATGCCAACCGATAGCTGAATACGAATATAGTTGATGAATTGATCTTTTAATACTGCGTTGGCTCGCCTTGCCGTACTATTTGTACTGTCTGCCGCTCGCCGCCTTGTCTTAAAAATAACTTCATCAACTATACAAAAAGGCAGCCTGAAAACGCGATTTCACGTTTTCAGGCTGCCTTTTATGCGTACAGCGCAATGCGTTTAATTACGCGCCTTTTTTGCCGCTCACATTGGCAATCGCCAAGTTGCTGCCGCGTTTCAACGCCACGCTTTGCACACCTTCGGGGAGTTTCAAATCAGACAAGTGCAGAATGTCGCCCGCCACCACGTTTTCGCAATCCAGCTCAATCGCCGCAGGAATGTTTTTGGGGTCAACAATCACATCCACCACAGTTGCCAACAAAGCCACGCGACCGCTTTGCAATTTCACCGCTTTGGATTTTTCTGCGTTCACAATGTGCACAGGAATGCGCATACGGATAGGCTCGTTTACGTTTACCGCTTGGAAATCAATGTGTTGCACTTGGCGTTTAACAGGGTGCATTTGGTAATCGCGTACAATCACATCTTGCTCTTTGCCGTTGATGTTCAATTTCAACAGTTGAGTAAAAAACGCTTCTTTTTCCAGCGCGTAGAACATTTGTTTGTGGTCCACCGCAATCGCTTGCGCTTCGCCCACGCCGTATACCACGGCAGGCACCAAACCTTCTTTACGCAGACGGCGGCTCGCACCCGTACCTTGCGTTTCACGAACAGTTGCTTGAATTTGAATAGACATGGTCAATCCTTAAAAATAAAAGTTAAAAAATAAAACCGCTACCGAGCTGCGACCAACTCTGCGGTGGGTTAAACCTAATAATCTAGTATCCCTATGCAAATAGTGAATACAGGTTTTGGCTTAACAGATTAAGGCAGCCTGAAACAATGATTAAGGCTTTCAGGCTGCCCTAACTGGGGTTATTCAACTGGGCAAAAACAACGACCCCGGTTGAACTAATTCTTCATTAAACAGATACGAAACCGATTCTTCATTGCTGATGCGGCGGATGGTTTCTGCCAACAAGCCCGCGATGCTCACTTGGCGGATGCGGCTGCTGGTGCGTGCGGCATCGGCAAGCGGAATGGAATCGGTTACGACCACTTGGTCAATGTCGGATGAATCCAAACGCTCAATCGCCGCGCCCGAGAAGACGGGGTGGGTGGCGTAGGCTAACACACGCTCTGCGCCGCGCTCTTTTAGCGCGGATGCGGCTTTGCACAAGGTGTTTGCCGTATCAATCATGTCGTCCACCATCAAGCAGGTTTTGCCTGACACATCGCCGATGATGTTCATCACTTCGGCGATATTGGCTTTGGGACGGCGTTTGTCAATAATCGCCAAATCGCAGTTCAGGATTTTGGCGACGGCGCGGGCGCGAACCACACCGCCAATATCGGGGCTGACCACAATCAGATTTTCAAAATGCTGTCTGGATGCGTCATGCGTCAAAATAGGAGTGGCGTAGATGTTGTCCACAGGAATATCAAAGAAGCCTTGAATTTGGTCTGCGTGCAAATCAACGGTTAGAACGCGGTCTATGCCTGCGGTGGCAAGCATATTGGCAACCAATTTGGCGGAAATGGGCACACGCGCGCTGCGGGGGCGGCGGTCTTGACGGGCGTAGCCAAAATAGGGGATGGCTGCGGTAATCCGTGCGGCGGAAGCGCGTTTGAGCGCGTCTGCCATGGTGAGAATTTCCATTAGGTTGTCGTTGGTGGGGGCGCAAGTGGGCTGCAAGATAAATACGTCTCGCCCGCGCACGTTTTCCAGCAACTCAACAGCGCTTTCGCCGTCTGAAAATTTGGTTACGGATGCGTTGCCTAGGGGTGTATCCAAGTGTTTGGCGACGCGATGCGCTAGCTCGGGGTTCGCGTTGCCTGTGAATACCATTAAACTGTCAAAAGCCATTTCTTCACCTGCGGTTTGGGTTGGATTAGGAAACATGGTGCTTCCTTTTTACAGTTGGGATTACTTGCTCGGATGAGCGCGGGTATTATACGCGAATCGGGTTAGGCTTTGTTAGTTTTGTTAATTTTCCGTAAACGTTGGATGGGGCAAATTGGGTTTTCAGACTGCCTGAAAATGGGTTAAGCGCATATAGTTGCCTATACGCGCTTAATTTTGGCTGGGGAGGAAGGATTCGAACCTTCGCATGCTGGAATCAAAATCCAGTGTCTTAACCGCTTGACGACTCCCCATTTATTTTTAACAAAAGGAGATTGGTTGGCTGGGGAGGAAGGATTCGAACCTTCGCATGCTGGAATCAAAATCCAGTGTCTTAACCGCTTGACGACTCCCCAACGGTTTCATTCTGTTGAAAAAATGAAAGCGCGGATTATGGTGTGTTGGTGTAGGTTTGTCAAGATGGCGGGGGTGGGTTGTGGGTAGTGGCTTGTTTATTTTTGGAAATATGTTTTTAGTGGGTGGATGGGCAGAGGGCTGACTGCCCAGCTTTCTAGGCTGGTGGGGAGCTGGCTTTGGATGTGTTGGGCGGCGGCTAGGGTGTCGGTGGGCAGGAATAGGCACGCGCCTGAGCCTGTGAGCTGGGGGGTGCCGTAGGCTTGCAGTTGGCGGTAGGCGGTGGCAACGGCGGGGTAGTTTTGCAGGACGATGTTTTGCATGTCGTTGCGCAGGGGTTGCAGGGCGGCGTAGCTGGGGTTGGGGGTGCTGGGGCTGTTGCGGGGGAGCTTGGGGTGTTGGAAGATTTGGGCGGTGGGGATGTGGGCGTTGGGGCGGACGAGAACGTAGTGTTGCGGTGGGATGGCGATGGGTTGCAGTTGTTCGCCGATGCCGCGTGCGAAGGCGGTTTGCCCGTAGATGAAAAAGGGGACATCTGCGCCGAGCGGAGTGGCGATTTGGATGAGTTGTTCTGGGCTGAAATGGCGTTGCCATAGGTGGTTGAGCACGAGCAGGACGGTGGCGGCGTTGGAGCTGCCGCCGCCGAGCCCGCCGCCCATGGGAATGGTTTTGTGTAGCCAGATGTCTGCGCCAAGTGGGGTTTTGTTGGCTTTCAGGCTGCCTTGGGCGGCTTGGCGCAGGGCTTGGGCGGCGCGGATGGTCAGGTCTTGGGCGGGGGGGACGTTGGGGGTGGGGGTGTGGAGAATGAGTTGGTTGTCGTGGCGGGGGGCGATGGCAAGGGTGTCGGCAAGGTTAATCAGGGTGAAGATGCTTTCTATGTCGTGGTAGCCGTCTGGGCGTTGGCGGATGATGCGTAGGTCTAGGTTGAGTTTGGCGGGGGCGGGGTAGTGGGGGAGATGGGGGGGGGGCATGGTGGGCTTTCTGGGTGGGAATAGGCAGCCTGAAATCTTTGCGAAATCTCAAAGGCAGCCTGAAAAATAAGAAATGCCGTCATTCCCGCGTAGGCGGTAATCTTGTTTGGTATTTAAAAATTGTTGTAAAAACAATTTGTTGCTTAGCAATACCTAAGATTCCCGCCTGCGCGGGAATGACGGCGTTTGTGGGTTTTCAGGCTGTCTATGGGTTGGATGAGCTAAATTTGGCGGGCGGTGCAGTAGGCGGGGGTGTCGCTGGTGGGGGTGATTTCGCTGATGACCATGCGGATGGTGAGTTGGTTGTTTTTGAGTTGCAGAATGTGGGGTGTGCCGTCTGCGTGGGTGGTGCGGCTGATGTTCCAGCCCAGTTGGGTTAGGCTGCCGTCGGCTTCGGTGCTGTGTGGTTGGTTGGGCAGGTATGCGCCGTTTGCCCATGTGTGCAGGTATTGGATGGGGATTTGGTAGCCGAGCAGTTGTTGGCTGAGTTGCTCGGGGGTGGCGGCTTGGTAGGTTTTGCCGTTGGCATCGGTGGCAATCACGCCTTTGGGGTCTTGGCAGAGTTGCCCGATGGTGTTGCCCAGCGGGGTGTTGATGTTGATGGTTTCTACGGCGGGGGTGCGTGTCCAGTCAAAGTTGCCGTAGCTGCCTTTGTCGTTTTGTTTGACGCTGAGCCGCCCTGTGGCGGTAAAGTTTTGGTTTTGCTTGGGCATCTGCCATGCGCTTGGGCTGGTGTGGGTTTGGCAGGCGGTTAGGATTAGGGCAAGGGTTAGGGGAATAAGGGTTTTGATTTTGTTCATGGTGGGGATTTTTTTGGGGGGGAGTAGGCAGCCTGAAAAGGGGTTTAGCTAGGCTATTTATGTTTTCAGGCTGCCTTTGGGGTTTGAATTTTGTTGAAGTGTGTTTCAGGCTGCCTTTAAGCGTTGCATCGCATGGGTTTACCCGTTTATCTCAACCCAATAGGCAGCCTGAAATTTATTTCTCAAAGCTAACATTAAATTCTTTCAGAATTTTTTGCAGCGAGGGATTGCTGGCTTCTTTTTGCCAACTGGCTTGCCAGATTTTTTTGGCTTGGTGTTGTTTGCCTAACTGCCAAAGTGCTGCGCCAAGGTGTGAGCCCACTTCGGCATCTTGGTCTTTGTCATAGGCTTGGGCAAGGATGGTTTGGGCTTTTTGGTATTCGCCGTTTTGGTAGTATGCCCAGCCCATGCTGTCGGCGATTTGGGGGTTGTTGGGTTCTTTTTTGTAGGCGGTGGCAATCAGGGTTAGGGCTTCGGGCAGGTGTTCTTTGCCCAAGCCTAGCAGATTGTAGCCAAGGGCGTTTTGCCCTTGCGCGCTGTCGGGGTTGTGGATGAGATAGGTGCGGAAGTCGGCAACGGCTTTTTCAGGCTGCCCCAGCTTGTCGGCATACAGCAAGCCGCGTTGGTAGATAAGCGATGAGCGGTCGCTGGCGTAGGTGGGGCTGGATTTTTGCTTGTCTATTTGCGCGATTTGTTGGTTGATTTCGGCAAGGGCTTGCTCGGGCGGGCGCGATTGGGTCAGGGTGTAGGCGTATAGGCTGACGATTTCTTGGTGGTTGAAAATGGGGTTTTTGCTGGTGGTTTGGCTGTCTAGGGCGGCTTTGGCGTGTTGATAGGCAACGGGCCAATTTTTTTGTTCGCTGGCTAGGCTGGCGAGCAGGGCTTCGCGGTCGGTGATGTAGTCGCTTTGGTCTAGCTTTTGCGCCCATTGCTCGGCTTGGGCGTAGTTTTTATGGCTGGCGTGCAGCAGGGCAAGCGATAGTGCGGCAAAGGCTTTTTGCTCGGATGTGCCGATTTGATAGGCTTTGGTGAAGTTTCGCGCGATGTCGTCTGTTTTTTTGGGATTGCGTTTGTTCGCTAGTTTGGCAGCCTGAAAATAAAATTCGGCTTTGGGGTCGTTTTCAATCAGCTTGTCTAGCTTGTGCTGGGCTTTGCGGTAGTCGCCGTTGTGGATAAGGCTTTCAATTTCAAGCTGTTGCCATACGGGCGATAGGTTGTTTAGGTCGGTTTTTTCAAAGAATTTGGTCAGCACTTTGGGGTGGTTTTGCACAATCACTTGCAAAGTAAGCTGGGTGGGCGGCGAGATTTCGGCATCGTGCTGGGCAAGGCGTTGCAAGGCGTTGATGACGATGTTTTCATCGCCGCTGTTAAAGAAAATATCGGCAACGGCGGCTTCGGGCAGGTCGGGATATTGCTGGGCGGCTTCGTGGACAACGGTTTTGCCTTGCACCAGCAGGTCGTTTTTGGATAGGGCGGCTTGGGCAAGCAGCAGAAAGGCGCGGCTGCGTTGCGCTTCATCGGCGCTGGCTAGGGTTTCTTTGAGCGTGCCCACAATGGTGGCGGTGTCGCCCAGCGCAAGGGCGCGCACCCATGCAAGGCGTTTTTGCGCCGCGCTGGGGTTGGGTTCAATTTTGCGCCATTCTTGATAAATGGCTTCGGCGATGGGGTAGTTGTGCGTTTCTATGGCGATGTCCATTGCGCGTTCGGCAACATCGGAGCTTTTGGTTTGATTGAGCGTGTAGATATACAAGCCGATGGCGGATTTCACATCGCCTTTGGTGAGTGCCATTTCGGCGGAAGACAGGGCAAACAAGTCTTGGCTGCGCTTGCTGATTTGCATCAGGCGTTGGTCTGCTTGGGCGCGTTCTTCTTTGCTGAGTTTGTATTTTTGCGCAGGGCGATAGATGCGGCTGCTGGATGTGGGCGCGGCGTGTAGGTTGCCTGCGAAAGCCCAGGCTAGGGCAAGCGCGATAAGGGTTTGAGTGGTGCGTTGCATGGTTGTTCTCTTGATTGCTGGCGGGAATAGCGAGCAGCTATCCCAATAATGCCGTGGTTGAATGGATTTGAAAGGGCGTAACTTTATCATTGTTTGCAAGGCAGGGGAAAGGGTGGGCGGTTTGGCTTGGCTCACATTCTCCGCACACGGTTTCAGGCTGCCTATGGTGCGTATTAAGGCAGCCTGAAAAGCAGCCTGAAAAACAAAACGGCGCAACAAATCCCAGCCATCGCCAGCATAATCCATTACAATCCCCGCTTTCTCCCAAATAAGAGGCGTTATCATGCCCATTATTCAATCCCTGCTGGACACCGATTTATACAAATTCACCATGCTGCAAGTGGTGCTACACCGCTTCCCCCAAGCGCATGGCGTGTATGAATTTCGCTGTCGCAACGCCCAAACCGTTTATCCGCTTGCCGACATCATCCCCGAGCTGGAACAAGAGCTCAACGCGCTGTGTGAACTGCGCCTGAGCCAAGGCGAGCTGGTCTATTTGCGCGGCTTGCGCTTTATCAAATCCGATTTTGTGGATTATTTGGAATTATTCCAACTCAAACGCCGCTTTGTGCAAATTTGGGGCGACGAACAAGGGCGGCTCAACATCCGCATTGAAGGCCCCGTTATCCAAGCCATGTTTTTTGAGATTTACATTTTGGCGATTGTGAACGAGCTGTATTTCCGCCGCCTAGAAACGCCCGCCGTGCTGGAAGAAGGCGAACGCCGTTTGCAAGACAAAGTCAAATTGCTCAAAAAATACAACATATTGCAGCATCCTGATGCGCCGCCGTTTTTGGTGTTTGATTTTGGCACGCGCCGCCGCTACAACCTTGCATGGCAACGTTATGTGCTGAAAACCTTTGTTCAGGCTGCCCCCGAAATCGTGCGCGGCACCAGCAACGTATTTCTTGCCCGCGAACTCGGCATCACACCCATCGGCACGATGGCACACGAATTTTTGCAGGCATTTCAATCTCTTGATGTGCGGCTGCGCGATTTTCAAAAAGCCGCGCTGGATGCTTGGGTGCACGAATATCGCGGCGACTTGGGCATCGCGCTCACCGATGTGGTGGGCATGGATGCCTTTTTGCGCGATTTTGACCTTTACTTCGCCAAACTGTTTGACGGCTTGCGCCACGACAGCGGCGACCCCTACGAATGGGGCGACAAGGCGTATAAACACTACCAAAAGCTGAAAATTGACAGCCGCAGCAAAATGCTCACATTCAGCGATGGGCTGGATTTGGAACGCGCATGGGACTTGCATCAATATTTCAAAGGACGCTTTAAAACCAGCTTCGGCATCGGCACCAACCTAACCAACGACATGGGACACGAGCCGCTGAACATCGTGTTGAAGCTGGTGGAATGCAATGGGCAATCCGTTGCCAAACTGTCCGATAGCCCTGGGAAAACGCTCACGCAAAACAACACCTTCCTTGCCTATTTGCGCCAAGTGTTTGATGTGAAAGACGAGTAAGGCAGCCTGAAACGCTGTTTATTCGTTTCAGGCTGCCTTATGCTGCTGGAACAAACCTATATCATCATCCCAAAATAATTTTCAGGCTGCCTAATCATGCAATAGGCAGCCTGAAAACCATCTCATCAACCCATCACAAAAGCATCTTGGCAAGAGCCAGCTCAAACACCAAGCTAAACAAAATGCTCAACAAACCAGGAATCATAAAACTGTGGTTAAAAATAAACTTACCAATCTTGGTTGTGCCCGTGGTATCAAAGTCAATCGCCGCAATAATCGGACCATAGTTGGGCACAAAGAAATAGCCGTTTACCGCCACAAACGTGCCAATGATAATCGGCGCAGGCACGCCCAGCTTAATCGCGATGGGAAACAGCGTCGCCACCGTTGCCCCTTGGCTGTTCACCAACACCGAAAACACAAACAACGCCAAAGCAAACGTCCACGGCGCAGCTTTCACCAAGTCAGACACCGTTGCTTGCAGCATCGGCATATGCGCGTGCATCAACGTGTCGCCCAGCCAAGCAATCCCCAAAATTGCAATTACCGCCCGCATCCCCGCATTGAACACCGTGCCTTTGGTAACCGCATGGTTATCAGGTTTGCAGAACCACAAAATCGCCGCGCCCGCCGACAGCATCACAATCTCAATCGTATGCGCCATGCCCAGCGGCTTCATCGCACCCGAAGCATCCGCAAACGAAGGGCGCAGCGATGGAAGCATCCCCATAATCACCACCAACAGCGAAGCCGACAAGAAAATCCCCAGCGATAATTTCGCATTCTTGCCGATTATCATTTTGTCGTCCGCATCCGTTTCCACCGCTGCAAATTCCGCTGCGTATTCAGGGTCTTGCAAACGGCGTTGGTATTCAGGGTCGTCCTTCAATTCCTTGCCCATCTTGTTCACAATCACACACGCCAAACCAATCCCCAAAATGGTAGAAGGTACAGTAACCATCAACACATCGCCCAAATGAATCCCCTGCGGCTCCAAATACGCCACCGTAGCCACCACCGCCGCCGCAATCGGGCTAGCAACAATCGCAAATTGCGACGCAATCACCGCCATAGATAGCGGACGCTCAGGGCGAATGCCATTGCGGCGGCTCACTTCCGCAATCACAGGCAGCACCGAATACGCCACGTGCCCCGTGCCCGCCATCACCGTAAACAAATAAGTAACCATCGGCGCAATAAACGTGATGTGCTTGGGATTGCGGCGCAAAATGCGCGTTGCCACCTTAATCATATAATCCAAACCGCCCGATGCCTGCATCGCCGCCGCCGCCGACACCACCGCCATAATCATCAGCATCACATCAATCGGCGGGCTAGTCGGCTGCAAGCCAAAACCAAAGGTCAGCACCGCCAACCCCAAGCCACCAAACACGCCCAAGCCAATGCCACCCACTTGCGCCCCCACCAAAATACACAACAAAACAATCGCAAACTGCACCGCGAACAACATAATAAACTCCGATTTGTAAACGAGTGATAACGCATTTTAACACTTATCTATATTATCTATAATTTAGAAAGTGCCGTTCGCAAAGGCAGCCTGAAATCCATTATCCGTTTTCAGGCTGCCCATCATGCAATAGGCAGCCTTGCCCCTTTGTCCAAATCTTTGATTTGGGTATAAGTGAGCATCTAAATCTTTGATTTGGCCATGCGAACTTATGCAAAGCCAAAGGGGTATACCACAGCGCAACGCGCAAGGTTGAAACCCGTAAACACACTATTTCGCAAATATCCAAAAACAATCGCCCTTGAAATCCCATCCGCAAAGCCTTATCTTGTCAGCCTTAACTACCCCCAATAAGGAAAACAAAATGAGCGATAAAATTGTCCATGTAACCGATGACAACTTTGCAGCCGAAGTGTTGCAATCTTCTATCCCCGTGCTGCTGGATTTTTGGGCACCTTGGTGCGGGCCTTGCAAAATGATAGCCCCCATTCTTGACCAACTTGCCGAAGAGTATGACGGCAAAATGAAAATCGCCAAAATGAATGTGGATGAAAACCAAAACATCCCCGCCCAATTTGGCATTCGCGGCATTCCCACCATGATTATCTTTAAAGACGGCAAAAATGTTGCCAACAAAGTGGGCGCACTAGCCAAACCCCAGCTAGAAGCATTTTTAAACGCATCGCTTGCGTAAGATAAGAACCGAAACATAAAAACCGAAACACACACATCAACACAAAAAGGCAGCCTGAAAACAAGAAATACGTTTTCAGGCTGCCTTTTATCCATTGGATTATCCAACGGGCAGAATGGCGCAAAGCATCAGCAAACATCAAAAACCCAGCCACAAAAAAACCGCACCCATTGGGGTACGGTTTAAATTTTGGCGCGGTGGACGGGGCTCGAACCCGCGACCACCGGCGTGACAGGCCGGTACTCTAACCAACTGAGCTACCACCGCGCATGACAACTGCCGTTAAAGCACCTGCCAAAACTGGTGGGTGATGACGGAGTCGAACCGCCGACATTCTGCTTGTAAGGCAGACGCTCTACCAACTGAGCTAATCACCCATTGTTTTCGCCATTTAGCGAAAGCGCGCATTAAACCAAAATCTGCGTGGCGATGCAAGCGGTTTTTGCGCTGCCAAAAATAACGCCATGAATATTAGGCGGATATTATTGCTTGATGGAATGAGCGTTAAACAGCATTTCAGGCTGCTTATTTGTTGATTTTCTTAACTATCCTTAACACCCCCGCCGTTCCGCGCTACAATCGCCCATCTTTTGCATTCAACCGAAAGCCTACCATGCAACTTTCTCTGTTAAACAATCCCAAAGATGTGGAACTCGTTGCCGATGCGGAATTTATGACTGCGTCACTGTATGCCGTGCTGGAAAGCCATGCCGATGAAATTGTGGTCAATGCGCTGAAAATTTTGGCGAAGGCGCAAGACAGCAGCAAGATTATCACCGAGCTGCTGCCCAGTTTGTCGGACGAACAAACGGAAAATTTAATCACGGCGGTGGGCATTTTTGCGCAAATTTTAAACATTGCCGAAGATGTGCACCATGAACGCCGCCGTTTGGTGCATGAGCAAAAGGGCAGCGCGGCGCAGGATGGTAGCATGGCGGAAACGGTGCGCAAGCTGCAAGCGGAGCAGGTGGCGCAGGATGTGGTGCAAGATGTGTTGGACCACACGCTGGTGAGCCCTGTTTTGACCGCGCATCCCACTGAGGTGCAACGGCAGGCGACGTTGATGTCGCACCGCAAGATTCGCGCGCTGCTGCCGCGCCGCGAGCTGTGCAAAAGCGCGGATGCTTTGGCGGAGTTGCAGCGCGAGATGTATATTGTGCTGCTGACGTTGTGGCAAACCAGCGAAACGCGGCATTTTAAATTGAGCGTGCAAAGCGAAATCCAAAATGGGGTAAACATTTTTCCGCGCAGCTTTTTTAGCGCGCTGCCGCGTGTTTACCGCGATATGGAAAAGCATTTTCAGGCTGCCTATCCGCAGATTCGGGTGCCCAATGTGTTGAAAATTGGTGGCTGGATTGGCGGCGATAGGGATGGCAATCCGTTCGTTTCAGCGCAGACCTTGCACGATGCGTTTCGTTATCACGCCAATGCGGCGTTTCATCATTATCGCCGCGAATTGGACGCGCTGTATCAGGAACTGCCGTTGTCTATTCGCCGTGTGAATGTGAACGATGGGGTGTTGGTGTTGTCGGCCAAATCACCCGATACGGAAGTGGCGCGGCAGGAAGAGCCGTATCGCCGTGCGGTGGCTTATGTGATGGCGCGGATGGTGGGCAAGGCGCATGAATTGGGCGCGCCGTTGGGCTGCCGTTTTGGCGTGGGCGAGCCGTATGCCGATGCGGCGGAATTTTTGCGCGATTTGCACACGCTGCAAGATTCGTTGCGCGACAACCGCAGCGAAGCGTTGGCAAACGGGCGCATTGCCGACATCATCCGCACCGTTTCGGTGTGCGGTTTTCATTTGATGCCGTTGGACTTGCGTCAGCACGCGGAAAAACACGCTCATGTGGTCGCCGAGCTGTTTCAGGCTGCCGATTTGGAAGATTATCTGCGGCTGCCTGAAAACGAAAAACAAGCGGTGTTGCTGCGCGAATTGCAACACCAACGCCCGCTGTACACGCCGTTTATTGCATACAGCGAAGAGACGCAGCGCGAGTTGGACATTTTCCACGAAGCGCGAAAAATCAAGGAAGCGTTTGGCGAAGATGCCATCACGCAAAGCATTATTTCCAACTGCGAGCAGCCCAGCGATTTGCTTGTGCTGGCGTTAATCTTAAAAGAAACGGGCTTGCTCGCGCTGCGCGATGGGCAGCCTGAAAGCCGTATCAATATTGTGCCGCTGTTTGAAACAATTGAAGCGCTTGCCAACGCCGTTTCTGTGATGCAAACGCTGTTTAGCAACGATTGGTATCGCGCCTTGATTGCCAGCCGCGACAATATCCAAGAAATCATGCTCGGCTATTCCGATAGCAACAAAGACGGCGGCTACATCAGCAGCACTTGGGGCTTGTATCAAGCCGAGATTGGCTTGGTGCGCCTGTTTCAGCAGCACAACATCCGCATCCGCCTGTTCCACGGGCGCGGTGGCAGCGTGGGGCGCGGCGGTGGCCCGTCTTACCAAGCCATTTTGGCGCAGCCTGCGGGCAGCGTGGGCGGGCAAATCCGCATCACCGAGCAAGGCGAAGTGCTCACCGCCAAATACGGCGATGCCAGCAACGCCAGCCGCAATCTGGAAGCGTTGGTCGCCGCCACACTGGAAGCCACGTTGCTGCCTGCCACGCCCGACCCCGATGTGAAGCTGATGAACGCGCTGTCGGAAAGCTCGTTTGCCCACTATCGCGCGCTGATTACGCGGCAGGGCTTTATTGATTACTTTTTGCAAACCAGCCCGATTGAGCAAATTGCCAGCCTGAACTTGGGCAGCCGCCCCGCCAGCCGCAAAACTTTGGCGCGGATACAAGATTTACGCGCGATTCCGTGGGTGTTCTCGTGGACGCAAAACCGCCTGATGCTGCCCGCGTGGTATGGCTTTGGCAGCGCGGTGGAAGAGCTGTGTGCCAAAGATTCAGGCTGCCTGAACGCCCTGCAACAGCACGCCCAGCAAAACCAATTTTTCCGCGCCATGCTGTCTAACATGGAGCAAGTGATGGCGAAAACCGATTTAATCCTTGCCGAACACTACGCCGCGTTGAGCCAAGATGCCGAACACGGCGCGGCGATTTTCGCCACCATCAAAGCCGAATACCAACGCAGCCTGAAAGCCCTGCTGGACATCCTGCAAACCGAAGCCCTGCTTGCCGACAACCGCCCGCTTGCCCGCAGCCTTGCGCTGCGCATTCCCTATTTGAACGCGCTGGGTGGCTTGCAAGTTGCCCTGCTGCGCAAGCTGCGCCAAGAGCCGCACAACGAGCGCGTGTTGCAAATGGTGCATCAAACGATTAACGGTGTGGCGCAGGGGTTGCGGAATACGGGTTAGGCGGTTGGCGATGAGCCGTTCCATTTTCGTTTTCAGGCTGCCTATGGCAAGTAATCAGGGGCAGCCTGAAAACAAGATGCACAATAAAGACGGTGGATTGTTGTCCAATCGTTTGAGTGATTTTAGTCTTGTAGAAGTCCATAAATTTGTTTTCAGGCTGCCTATGGCAAACAATCTAAAAGTAGGGTATGTGGCTTTGCCACGCACCGTTTAACCCTGCAAACCACCTTAAAGGCAGCCTGAAAACAAGCGCAACGCATCCCAGCGCAGCCCCAAACGCCCACCCGCCGCATTATCCTTGTTCACATGGAAAACAAGATTACATCGCCGCAGCCATCGCCCATCCCGTAAACACCCCAAGGCAGCCTGAAAATGCCCCCCGAAACCCTGCGCCAACACCTAGCCCAATTCCTTTCCCCCGCCGAGTTCCCCGCCGACCCCGCCCCCTTTTTGCTAGACCAGCGCAAACGCTACACCAGCGCAAACAGCCTAGTCGTGCAGCCGATGAGCGTGGACAGCGTGCAAAAAATCGTGCGCTTTTGCGCCGCCCACCGCATCGCCATCACGCCACAAGGCGGCAACACAGGCACAGTGGGCGGCAGCGTGGCGCAAAGCGGCGTGCTGCTCAATTTAAGCAAACTCAACCGCATCCGCCGCGTCAATCTCGCCGACAACACGATAATGGTGGATTCGGGCTGCATCCTGCAAAACGTGCAAACCGCCGCCGCCGCGCATCAACGCTTTTTCCCGCTGTCGCTTGCCAGCGAAGGCAGTTGCCAAATCGGCGGCAACATCGCCACCAACGCAGGCGGCTTAAACGTGCTGCGCTACGGCACGATGCGCGATTTGGTGCTGGGGCTGGAAGTGGTGCTGCCCAATGGCGAGCTGCTCAACCACCTGATGCCGTTGCACAAAAACACCACAGGCTATGAAACGCGCCATCTGTTTATCGGCAGCGAAGGCACACTCGGCATCATCACAGGCGCAACGCTCAAACTCTTTGCCCCGCCGCAAGCCGTGGCAACCGCATGGGTGGGTGTGGACAACATTCAGGCTGCCGTAACCCTGTTGTCGCACATCAAAAACCATTTTGCCGAACGGCTGTGCAGCTTTGAACTCATCAGCGAATTTGCGCTGAGTCTATCTGCCCAATTCAGCCGCATCACCGCGCCGCTTGCCGCACCGTGGCACATCCTTGTGGAGCTTACCGACAGCCTGCCGCGCGACGATTTGGGCGATTTGCTGGCGGAATATTTATTCAACTTGGGCTACGAAAACGCCACGCTCGCGCAATCGCAGCAAGAACGCGCCGATTTATGGACATTACGCGAACACATTTCCGCCGCGCAGCGCAGCCTAGGCGCAAACATCAAACACGACATCGCCATGCCGATTGAGCGCGTGGCAGCGTTCACCGCCGCCTGCGATGCCGAGCTACTCGCCGCCTATCCCGAGATGCAAATCGTGATGTTTGGACATTTGGGCGACGGCAGTTTGCACTACAACACCTTTCTGCCCATCCGCAGCAACGATGTGTATCAATTTGAACACGCCGTAAACACGGTGGTGTATCGCAACGTGTTGGCGCAAGGCGGTACGATTGCAGCGGAACACGGCATAGGCAGCCTGAAAAAACATTGGTTGCCCCACGTTCGCAGCGCAGACGAAATCGCCCTAATGCGCGCGATTAAAGCGCAGCTAGACCCGCAGGGGCTGATGAATGCGGGCAAGGTGTTGGAATAGGCGGAATAGTTTTCAGGCTGCCTATAAGCAAGTAGGGTAGCTTTGCCACGCACCGTTTAACCATGCCCAATATTGCTTGTTTTGCTGTTTCAGGCTGCCTTAACGTTTAGCCAATAGGCAGCCTGCGTAGCGAAGCGGAGTTGCGAAGCTAAAAACCACTTAAACCGAAAACCCATTTGAGCATTCGTCCTATACCCCTTACCCAACAACAGCATTGAGCCGTCGCCCAATTAGACAAAAAGTCGCCGCCCAAGGCAGCCTGAAAACTGTAAAGACGCTTGTATCGTTTGAAAAAAATTGCAAAAACAGTAAACAAACAGCTATGAATGTAAAAACAAAACTGTTAAGATACCGTTGTATTTTCCTAACACTAAACAAAGGATAAAGACATGAGCAGCAAAGTATTATTGGTGGACGACGACGACCTTCTCACCGAACTTTTAACCGAATACCTAACCGCCGAAGGCTTGGATGTAACCCGTATGCCCGATGGCGAAAGCGGCGTGCAAGAAATCTTGGGCAACACCCACTACGACGTGGTGGTGCTGGATTCCATGATGCCAAAGATGAACGGCTTGGATGTGCTCAAAACCGTGCGCGCGCAAAGCAAAATCCCCGTGATTATGCTCACCGCCAAAGGTGACGACATTGACCGCATCATCGGTTTGGAAATGGGCGCAGACGATTATGTGCCCAAGCCTTGCCAGCCGCGCGAATTGCTGGCACGCATCAACGCCATTTTGCGCCGCGCGCAGCAAAACCCCGATGCCAACGCCGCATCCGCCAGCATTGTTGCCAGCGGTGTAACCCTGTTCCCATCCAAGCGACAAGCAATGGTGGGCGACAGTATGCTGGAACTCACCAGCACCGAGTTTAACCTGCTGGAAGTGCTGATGCGCCACGCAGGGCAAGTGGTGAGCAAGGAAAACCTGTCGCAAGAAGCGTTGGACCGCAAGCTGGCGAAATTTGACCGCAGCATTGATGTGCATATTTCCAGCATTCGCCACAAATTAGGCGACGCATCGCTGATTCAAACCGTGCGCGGCTTGGGTTATTTGTTTGTGAAGAATTAACACGCTAGATAAAGGCAGCCTGAAAACGCATTTTCCGCTTTCAGGCTGCTTTTGATTGGATGATGGTTATGCACCCCTTTCTTGCCCAGCTTGAAGCCTATTTAACCGCGCAACGCCAGCGCAACCGCTCGCCGCATACGCTCACCGCGTATGAACGCGAGTTGCGCGAGTTGGGCAATTTGCTGCCCGAAACCGCGCAGCCCACGCGCTCTGATTTTCAGGCTGCCTTTCGCCAGCTTTCGCAGCGCGGTTTGCACGCCAGCAGCCTAGCCCGCGCCTTGTCAGCATGGCGGCAATATGGCGAATATTTGGTGCAACAAGGCAGCCTGAAAACCAACCCCGTGCAAAACATCAAAGCACCAAAAAAGCCGCAACGCCTGCCCCGCGCGATTGAGCGCGACACCATCAACGCCTTGCTAGACCAGCCCGCCGCCGCGGATGACACGCTTGCGCTGCGCGACCAAGCCATCGCCGAGTTATTTTATGGCAGCGGCTTGCGACTGGCGGAGCTGGCGAGTTTGAACCTGAACGATGTGTATTTGGACGCGGGCTGGCTGAATGTGCACGGCAAGGGCAATAAGCAACGGCAAGTGCCGCTGACGCACAACAGTGTTGCGCTGTTGCAACAATGGTTGGCGCAACGCCCCGCGCAGCCACACGAAACCGCGCTGTTCACCACGCAACACGGCACGCGCTTGGGCAGCCGCCAAATCGCCAAGCGGCTGGATAATTGGGCGCAACAGCACGGCAGCCCGCAGCATATTTCGCCGCATATGCTGCGCCACAGCTTTGCGGGGCATTTGCTGCAAGCATCGCGCGACTTGCGGGCGGTGCAGGATTTGCTGGGGCACGCGAGTTTGTCCAGCACGCAGATTTATACCAAGCTGGATTTTGACCATTTGGCGGCGGTGTATGATGAAACGCATCCAAGGGCGCGGCGGGGGAAGAAGCAACGGTAGCAAGCTTTTTTCCCTATATGCCGTAATTTAAGAACCTGTATTCACTATTTCCATAGACATCTTTTATGCCCTAAAAACGTG
>NZ_JAUMZV010000028.1 GCF_030527935.1 Kingella sp. (in: b-proteobacteria) | reverse complement strand
AGCAACGACAGGCGATGGAGAGAAATCGGGATATGGGTGGGCGGAGTATTTAGGTGAAAATAGGAGGCATATCTTAGAACCTGTATTCACTATTTCCATAGACATCTTTTATGCCCTAAAAACGCGCCTACTGCGTTAAAAATGCTCGCAAGGTGTCCAACCTTGCTGCGCTTTTTGCCTTGTATCCGCGCTTTTATGTCATAAAATCTGCCTATGAAAATAGTGAATACAGGTTCTTAAAAAATAGGCTGTATGTCTTGTTATGGATGTTTTCAACACGATTTAGCGTTTGAGTATGCTAAATCGCGTTTTTTGTTTATCAAAGAGCAGCCTGAAAACCATTTACCCCACTTTCAGGCTGCCTAATCTATAATCCACCCCCATCGCCATCCATCCCCGCTTGCGCCATCATGCTCCATCTCTACCAATCCAACCGCCTTGAAGACATCGCCCAAATGCTCGCGCGCATTCAACAAGTCGCGCCGTTGGAAAGCCCGTTTGCTGCCGAAGAAATCGTTGTCCAAAGCCAAGGGATGCGCCGCTATATCAGCCAATACCTTGCCCGCGAAACGGGCATCGCTGCCAATCTGCATTTCAGCCTGCCTGCGGGCTTAGCGTGGCGGTTGATGCGCGAAGCCATGCCCGATATTCCCGCGCTCAGCCCGTTTTCATCCGAAGTGATGCGCTGGCGGCTGCTCGCGCTGTTTCAATCCGCCGAGTTCGCGCAATCTCCCGATTTTGCCGCCGCGCGTCAAGCTCTTGCGCCGTATCTCAACAATGGCGATTACGCTGCCTATCAGCTTGCGGGGCAGCTTGCTGATGTGTTTGACCAATATTTGGTGTACCGCCCTAATTGGATAGAAACATGGGCGGCGGGCAAACTGGTCGCCGAGCTGGCGCACAGCCGCAGCGCGGCGCAGCAAATTTGGCAAGCCCAGCTTTGGCAATATCTGGATGATGGCAAGCAAGGCGCGCCACATCGCGTGCAACTGTGGCGCACGCTGATGCAATCGCTCGCCAGCCCCAATCCGCGCCTGCCCAAACGCTATTTTGTGTTCGGCATCGCCACGCTTGCGCCCATGTATTTGCAACTGCTCGCCCAGCTTGCGCTGCACCGCGAAGTGCATATTTTCGCGCTCAACCCCAGCCAAGAATACTGGGGCAACATCATTGAGCCTGCGCAAATTCTGCGCCAAACTCAAACCGCCGATTTAAGCCAACAAGGGCATCCGCTGCTTGCTTCGTTGGGCAAGCAAGGGCGCGATTTTTTTAACGAGCTTGCCGAAGTTGAAGCCCAGCTAGACCTTGCTTCCTACACCGATGCCCCCCAATCGCCCAGCCTGTTGCACAGCATTCAGCATCAAATTCAAACGCAAACCCTGCCCGAAACCGCTCATGCAAACGACTGGCTTGCCGAGCATCAAGACTATGCGCGCAGCCAACCCCATTTTCAGGCTGCCTTATCGCAGCTTAATCAGTCATATCAAACCGCACTTGCTGCCTATCAAGGCAGCCTGAAAGCCGAAGGCTTCAACACCGAAAACATCCCTCAAAACACCAACTCCGACCTATTTTCAGGCTGCCTTGATGCCTTACCGTCCCCGCCCGAACCAGCCGCCATCCAACCCATCCACCTAGCCCATCAGCAAAACATCGCCCTTGCCCAACTTAACGCCGACCCCAGCATCCAAATCCACAGCGCGCACAGCCCGCTGCGTGAATTGCAAATACTAAAAGACCAACTGCTCGTGCTGCTCGCCCAACACTCTGATTGGCAGCCGCACGACATCGCCATTCTCACCCCCCACATAGAACCCTACACCCCCTATATAGAAGCCATCTTTGGCAAACACAGCCCCCACCCCCTGCCCTACACCCTATCCGACACCCAAATCGCCCACCGCCAACCGCTGCTGGATGCCCTAGCGCAAACCCTTGCCCTGCTCAACAGCCGCTTTGAAGCCGACAAACTCATCGCCCTGCTGGATAACGACCTGATTCTCGCCAGCCACCAGCTCACCCGCAGCGACCTGCCGCTTATCCACGACACCATTGCCACACTCAACATCCGCTGGGGCAGCGATGCCGCCCAACGCAGCCAACACAGCAGCCAGCCCAACGCCCAATACACATGGCAACAGGGGCTAGACCGTCTTGTGCTCGGCTTGATGCTGCCTGAAAACCCACAAAACCCCATTTGGCACAACATCGCCCCCCACAGCAGCAACCCCAATCATCAAGACACCCTAAGCCACTTCGCCGCATTGGTGTCCACCCTTATCCACCATCAAAACCAATGGCAAACCCCCGCCAGCATCCCGCAATGGAACGAACGCATCCACAGCCTAATCAGCGACCTGATTACCCCGCAAAGCGATGCCGACCACCAAGCCCACCAACAGCTAGAAACCGCCCTAGCCAACTGGCAAAACGAAGCCCAAACCGCCCACTACACCCAAGCCATAGACCAAACCATCGCCATCCAACACCTAAACCAATACCTAACCAACCAAGACGACGCAGGCTTCTTGCGCGGCGGCATCACCATATGCAGCATGGTGCCCATGCGCAGCCTGCCCTTTAAAGCCATCTGCCTACTGGGCTTAAACGACGGCGACTACCCCCGCAACACCAAAGCCGCGCCCTACGACCTTATCGCCCAACACCCGCAAAAAGGCGACCGCGCCCGCCGCGACGACGACCGCTATCTGTTCCTAGAAGCCATCCTATCCGCCCGCGAAGTGCTGTATCTGTCCTACATCGGCAAAGACATCCGCACCGACGAAGAACGCGCCCCCAGCACGCTCATCGGCGAGCTTATTGACACCATCGCCGCGCTCACCCAAATCCCCGCCAACCAGCTTAACCAACATTGGATAACCCATCACCCCCTGCAACCCTTCTCCACCCAATACTACACAGGCAGCCTGAAAACCCAAACCCGCACCACCAAACTCATCAGCACCCGCCAAGACTACGCCCAAGCACTCAGCAACCCCCAGCCCCCCGCTGCCCCATTCCTGCAAAACTACACCGCCCCCGAAACACAAGAGCAGCCTGAAATTCCCCAAGCCACCTTTCTACAATACTGGCGCAACCCCAACCGCCAATGGCTCAAACGCGCCCTAGGCTGGCAAGCCCCACACACCCAAGCCGCCCACCCCAGCAGCGAACCCTTCACCATCGACAACCCCCGCCAACTAGACACCGCCTACACCCAAGCCCGCCAACACCACCAAGACTTTGCCGCCCTAGCCACCACCCTAACCGCCCAAAGCCAACTGCCCACAGGCGCATTCAACCACCTAATCGCCCAAGAACAAGCCATCGCCGCCGCCCAACTAGACGGCGCACTCATCCACAGCCCCCGCCAAAGCGACCACACAGGCAGCCTGAAACTGCCCACAGGCACGCTGCACTACACCCTAAACCACAACCACCAACACGGACAAATCCTTTACGCCCACCAATTTCTCCCCAACCACAACACCCAAGCCAAACTCCAAGCCAGCGACAGCATAGAACTCCTGCTGCGCCACCTGATATACAGCGCAGTCTCCCCGCAAACCACCGCCCAGCCCACCCACTACATCGCCCTACACCAAAGCATCACCCTGCCCCCCATCGCCCAACCCGCCGCCCAAGCCACCCTAGCCCAATGGCTCGCCGCCTACCAACAAGGACAACACCACCCCATCCCCTTCTTCCCCCGCGTAACCCTAGCCGCCGCCATCGCCTACCACACCAAAACCCAAAACTGGGATGCCGCCCAAAACAAAGCCCACAGCGTGTACCACCAAGGCTACAACGGCTTCCCCCAAGCCGACTACCCCGAAACCAAACTCATCTACGGACGAGACGAAGAACCCCCCATCAACAGCCCCACCTTCCGCCACCTAACCGAAAACCTATTCGCCCACCTAGCTGATTGCCTTGCCGCGCTAGACCTTGATTAACCCAAAGGCAGCCTGAAAATGAAACAGCACCCAATGGAGCGGTGACGGCTCGTCGCCACCCGCTCGCCATCAACCAAAGGCAGCCTTATCCATTTGTCCAAGTCTTTGATTTGGGTATAAATGGTTATACCGCAGCGCAACGCGCAAGGTTGAAAACCAATCTATTCCTTCTCCCGCTGGCGGGGGAAGGTTAGGATGGGGGTGGCAGGTTAAACAACCACTCTCATCCTAACTCTCGTAGGGTGGGCAACTCGTTGCCCACCATTGCTTACCCCCACCACTGGCAACCATACCGCCCCCCCACCCATGACCATCGCCTACCTATTCGGACAACCCGTAACCGACCTACCCAAAGACCTATTCATCCCCCCCCAAGCCCTGCAAGTCGTGCTCACCAGCTTTGAAGGCCCGCTAGACCTATTGCTATACCTTATCCGCAAACAAAACCTAGACGTGCTAGACATCCCCATGCTGCACATCACCGAGCAATACCTTGGCTACATCAACCAAATGGAAACCCACCAATTTGACCTTGCCGCCGAATACCTGCTGATGGCCGCCGTGCTCATAGAAATCAAATCCCGCCTGCTGCTGCCGCAAACGCAGCCTGAAAACGACGAACCCGAAGCCGACCCCCGCGCCGAACTCGTCCAACGCCTGCTCGCCTACGAACAAATGAAACTCGCCGCCCAAGGGCTAGACGCGCTCCCCCGCGCAGGACGCGACTTCGGCTGGGCGTACCTGCCGCTGGAAATCGCCGCCGAACAACGCCTGCCCGAAGTGCAACTTGCCGACCTGACCCAAGCATGGCTGCGCATCCTTTCCCGCGTCAAACACAACCAAAGCCACCAAGTAGAACACGAAGCCATCTCCGTGCGCGAACGCATGAGTGCCATCCTGCGCCAGCTCAACGCCCAAGCAAACTGCGCCTTTTCCCAACTCTTCCAGCCCGAGCTGGGAGCCGCCCACGTTGTCGTCAACTTCATCGCCCTGTTGGAGCTGGTCAAAGAAGGTTTGGTGCTGGTGCGCCAAGAAAATCAGTTTGGCGAAATAGAAATCGCCCTAACGCAAAGCCAAACGCAAAACCATCGCCCAGCCATTACATAAAACCCTTTCAAAACCCTTTCAGGCTGCCTTTGAGTGTTTGCGTGTAACCAAAGGCAGCCTGAAAAACAATTCAACATCATCAATCCAACAATCATCCAATCCCAAGACAGCCTGAAAAACAAAACCGTTTGGATTGAGCCAAACGATTTTTTTTACTGGATAGATTGAATTTCAGGCTGCCTAACCCATCACAACCGTTTACTACTGCCACCCATTCCCCTACGTCCAGCCGAACGGAGCATCCTTTTTTCGGAAAAAAGCGTGCGCTTGTCCAACAACGCACCCTACCACTTTACACCCCCAAGCCAACCACAAAGCACCACCCCCTTTTCAGGCTGCCTAAACGCGAGCGCGAATGCTTGAGCAGCGTGAAACGCCAACTCGCGCTCCCTACGGCTTGCTGGCAAGCCGTGCACATGGTTTAACCCGTAGGTCAGGCAACTCGTTGCCCACCCTAAATTGCCACCACCATTTTCAGGCTGCACCCCAAAAAGCAGCCTGAAACAATTTTTAGTAAAATACCCCTCTTTATTGATACACCCCAAAAACCACCATGTCCCCACAACCCCACTACACCGAATCCAGCATCAAAGTCCTAAAAGGGCTAGAACCCGTCAAAGAACGCCCTGGGATGTACACCCGCACCGACAGCCCCACCCACATCATCCAAGAAGTCATTGATAACGCCGCCGATGAAGCCCTAGGCGGCTACGCCACCCGCATCAGCGTAGAAATCCACGCCGACCAATCCATCACTGTGCGCGACAACGGGCGCGGCATCCCCACAGGCAATCACCCCACCGAGCATCTGCCCGTGGTAGAACTCGTGTTCACCCAACTGCACGCAGGCGGCAAATTCAACAAAACCGAAAGCGGCGGCGCATACGCCTTTTCAGGCGGCTTGCACGGCGTAGGCGTATCCGTAACCAACGCCCTATCCCAACGCCTAGACGTAACCGTCAAGCGCGAAGGCAAAATCCAACACATCGCCTTTGCAGGCGGCGATGTAGTAGAACCCCTACACCCAATCGGCACCTGCGCCGCCAAAGACACAGGCACCGAAGTGCGCGTGTACCCCGATGCCCGCTATTTTGAAAACCCCAGCTACAACCTAGCCGAGCTAGAACGCCTGCTGCGCGCCAAAGCCGTGCTGCTCAAAGGCGTAGAAGTCAGCCTAACCCGCCCCAACAAAGGGCAGCCTGAAAACCCCATCGTCCAAACATGGCACTACCCGCAAGGCTTGCCCAGCTATTTAGACGACCTGCTCGCCAACGCCCAAGAAGCCGTGCCCATCTTCGCAAGCGAAAACTACCTTGCCCACAGCAGCGAAGACTTCCACGCAGGCGAAGGTGCAGCATTCGCGCTCACATGGCTAGAAGACGGCAACTGCGCCAACGAAAGCTACGTCAATCTCATCCCCACCCCGCTCGGCGGCACGCACGAAGCAGGGCTCAAACAAGCCATGTTCAACGCCGTAAACAACTTTATCAACCACCACAACCTACTGCCGCGCGGGGTCAAACTTAACAGCGACGACGTATTCAGCCGCGCCGCTTTCGTGCTGTCCGCCCGCATCCTAGACCCCCAATTCCAAGGGCAAACCAAAGACAAACTCACCAACCGCGACGCGCTCAAACTCGTATCCAGCGTATGCAGCGACCCCTTGGAACTCTGGCTCAACCAAAACATAGAACACGGCAAAAAAATCGCCGAACTCGCCATCAAACAAGCCCAAGCCCGTCTGCGCAGCACCAAAAAAATAGAAAAGAAAAAAGGCAGCGGCGTTGCTGTGTTACCAGGCAAACTCACCGACTGCGAAAGCGAAGACATCCGCGAAAACGAGCTGTTTTTAGTGGAAGGCGACAGCGCAGGCGGTTCAGCCAAGCTCGCCCGCGACAAAAACACCCAAGCCATCCTGCCCCTGCGCGGCAAAGTGCTCAACAGCTTTGAAATCCACCGCGACCAACTGTTTGGCAACGCCGAAATCCACGACATCTCCGTCGCCATCGGCATAGACCCCCACGGCGCAAACGACCAGCCCGATTTAAGTACCCTGCGCTACGGCAAAATCGCCATCCTATCTGATGCAGACGTGGACGGCTCGCACATCCAAGTGCTGCTGCTCACCCTGTTCTACAAACACTTCCCCAAGCTCATAGAACACGGACACATCTACGTTGCCCAGCCGCCGCTGTTTCGCGTAGACATCAACGCCCAAGGCAAAAACAAACCCGCCAGCAAACTCTACGCCCTAGACCAAGCCGAGCTAGACAGCATTTTGGAGCGGCTGCACAAAGAACACATCAAGCCCACCGCCTACGCCATCAGCCGCTTCAAAGGCTTGGGCGAAATGAACCCCGACCAGCTCAAAGACACCACCCTGCACCCCGACACCCGTCGCCTGCTGCAAGTGAGCATCCCCGATTTAGAACGCAGCGACACCGAAAACATCTTCATCAAACTGATGGGCAAAGGCGAAGCCGCCAGCCGCCGCGCATGGATGGAACGCGAAGGCGACCAAGCCGAGTTGGATATTTAGGCAGGCTGAAAAGCCCTACGCCCATTTTCAGGCTGCCTTATCCACCCCAATTAGGCAGCCTGAAAAACAAAATGGAACAGCAATGGCTTGTTGCCACATAGCAAATATCCAACCGTAGGGTGGGCAACTGGTTGCCCACCATGATTGCCAACATTGCAGGTGGGCAATAAATTGCCCACCCTACCGCCCACATCTAAGGCAGCCTGAAAAAACAGAACCATTTTGGTGTTCTACCACACGGTTTTTGTGGGATAGATTGCCTTTCAGGCTGCCCCTATCCCCCCAACCAACCACAAGGAAACCCCCATGACCCGCAAAATACTCTCCCTTATCCTAATGCTCACCGCCCTAGCCGCCTGCGACAGTGCATCCAAAACCGCCGACCAAGCCAGCAGCCAAGCCGCCAGCCAAGTGCTGGACATGAACAACAAAAGCAAACAAGCCGCCCAAGACATCCAAAAGCAGCTTAACCAAGAAGCCGACAAAATCAACCAAGCCACGCAATAAACGTTTTCAGGCTGCCTTAATAGACAAGGCAGCCTGAAACCTAAAATGGAGCGGCGGCGGCTCGCCGCCAAATTGAAACCTTTGCAAAATCCTAACAGCAGCCTGAAACACAAGAAATGCCGTCATTCCCGCGTAGGCGGGAATCTTGTTTGATATTAAGGAATTCATGTAAAAACAAAACATTGCCAAAATTCAACCAAGATTCCCGCCTACGCGGGAATGACGGAGAATTGACTATTTTTTGTGGCGTTTTTAGGTTTTGCAAAGGTTTCAGCCTGAAAATCATAAACCACGCTCGCTCAACCCGCTCACCCTTCGGGGTGCGCCATCGTCCACACCGTTTTCAGGCTGCCTTGTCGCGTGGCGAACAACACATCGGCGTAGCCCGCGCCATCGCCAATCGCAGTAATCAGCAGCAGCGTGTTATCCGCCGCGCGGTAGTAGCACGCGGTGCGTTCGGCAAATTCGCTGGGCTGGTCAAAATAGGGGTTGAACAGGTGGGCATATTGCGCGGGCGGGGCAAGGCGGGTTTTGCCGTGGTGCGTGATGCGGATGGCGTGGATTTGGCTGCGCGGAATGTCGCCATCCGTGCCTTGCAGGGCTTTGCCGCGATAGTGGGTTAGGCTGCCTTGCGCGTTGCGGCGAAAATGCTGCTGCTCGGCGGCGTAATCCAGCGGGTGCACGCTGATGCGGATGGCGTTGCCGTTGTGTTGGCAGCGCACGCCATCGGCTTCGGTTTGCACGGCAACGCTGGGATAGCGGTCTAGGGCAAACAGGCGCGATGCGGGCAGCCAGCCTGCGTTTTGGTCGGGGCGGTGGAAAACTTCGCGCCAGCCGTCCGTTATCGGATAGGGCGAATAGACAAAACTTCGGCTGCGGATGCGGGCAAGCGTGGGGCTGTGCGGGCTGCGCGTTTGGTGTAAGCGAGCCGCGCCGCTGCGGTCGCGCACTTCGTAAAACGGCGCATCGGCGTGGGCAAAGGGGGCAAGCAGGAGCAACAGTGCAGCATATTTTTTAAGACACCACCACATAAACATTTCAGGCTGCCTACGTTATCCCATAGGCAGCCTGAAAACCGTTTTACGCTTTATCCAAATCAAACTCTTTATGCAACACACGTGTCGCCAGTTCCATGTATTTCTCGTCAATCAACACCGAAACTTTCACTTCGGAAGTAGAAATCATCTGGATATTGATGTTTTCCGAAGCCAACGCATGGAACATCCGCGCCGCCACGCCCACGTGCGAGCGCATCCCCAAGCCTACGATGGACACTTTGCACACCGCATCATCGCCGCTCACTTCTGCCATGCCAATGCTGTCTTTCAGGCTGCCGAGCAAGTCCAAAGTGGGCTTGTAATCGCCGCGTGGCACGGTGAACGAAAAATCGGTGGTGCCTTCTGTGCCCACGTTTTGAATAATCATGTCCACGTCCACATTGGCATCGGCAACCGCGCCCAAAATTTGATACGCGATACCGGGTTTATCGGGAACGCCGCGCACATTGATGCGGGCTTGGTTTTTATCAAAGGCGATGCCTGAAACAACTGCTCTTTCCATGTTTTCGTCTTCCTCAAAAGTAATCAATGTGCCGTTGCCGCCCTCGGTTAGGCTGCTTAACACGCGCAGGCGCACTTGGTATTTGCCCGCAAATTCAACAGAGCGAATCTGCAACACTTTGCTGCCCAAGCTCGCCAGTTCCAGCATTTCTTCAAACGTGATGGTATCCATACGCCGCGCTTCGGGCACCACGCGCGGGTCGGTGGTGTAAACGCCGTCCACATCGGTGTAGATTTGGCATTCATCGGCTTTGAGCGCGGCGGCAAGTGCAACGGCGGAAGTATCCGACCCACCGCGCCCCAGCGTGGAAATATCGCCCGCACGGTTGATGCCTTGAAAGCCCGCCACGATGACCACTTTGCCTTGCGCTAAATCGGCGCGCATTTTGTCGCCGTCAATTTCTTCAATGCGGGCTTTGGTGTGCGCCGCATCGGTTTTCACCGCCACTTGCCAGCCCGTGTAGCTTTTGGCTTCCACGCCGATGTTTTTCAACGCCATCGCCAGCAAGCCGATGGTTACTTGCTCGCCCGTTGCCAACACCACGTCTAATTCACGCGGGTCGGGCTGCTCTTGCATTTCTTGGGCAAGGGCGACAAGGCGGTTGGTTTCGCCGCTCATGGCGGACACCACCACCACAATATCGTGCCCCTCGGCGCGGGCTTTTGCCACGCGCTTGGCGACATTTTTGATGCGCTCGGGCGAGCCGACCGATGTGCCACCGTATTTTTGAACAATGAGTGCCATTGAGATGTGTTCCTATGGGTGGAAAAAAGGGCGATTATAAACTTTGTTGCGATGTTGTAAAGGATTGTAAACAAGAAGCAGCCTGAAAACGGAGTTTGCCGTGTGGTTTTTATTGCACTCGTTTTCAGGCTACCTTTGGTTGCTTACTGCGCTGTTTTTGCCTAATATATACGAAAAATTTTTTCATATATACGAGGAGCAATGATGCTAACCAAAATCTTCCAAAGCGGCGGCAGCCAAGCGGTGCGCATTCCCAAAAACTTTCGTTTTGATGGCGACACGGTGGAAATTTTCCGCGCCGAAAATGGCGATGTGGTGCTGCGCGCGCCGCAAACCAGCCAGCGGGGCGATACGCTGTTTGCCGTGTTGGCACAGTTTGACGACGATTTTATCGCCAACGTTGCAGCGCGTGAAAACGAACCGCCACAGGAGCGCGACCCGCTATGATGTATATGCTAGACACCAACATTTTGATTTATATTAAAAAAAACAACCCGCCTGCGGTACGCGAGAAAATCAACCGCCTGCCCAGCCATGTCAAATTGTGCATGAGCTTTGTAAGCCATGCGGAATTGTTAAGCGGCGCACATGGCAGTCAAAACCCTGAAAAAGCGCGAGAAAACATTGCCCGCCTGCTGCAAATTGTGCCTGTTTTGCTGCCCGATGCGGCGATTTGCGAACATTATGCGCATTGGCACACGGCACTCAAACAACAAGGCACGATGATTGGCGGTAATGATTTGTGGATTGCGGCGCACGCGCTGGCGGCGGATGCAGTTTTGGTTACGCATAACGCCAAAGAGCTTGCGCGGATTGGCGATTTGAAATGGGAAGATTGGACGGCAGCATAGCATCGTTTTCAGGCTGCCTTGATGCGCATAGGCAGCCTGAAAACGAATGAAGCGCGTTTCAGCGAAGCTAAAACAGCAGTTTTAATATGTTTCAGGCTGCCTATCCCCCTAGGCAGCCTGAAACTTAGAACCTGTATTCACTATTTGCATAGGCAGATTTTATGACATAAAAGCGCGGATACAAGGCAAAAAGCGCAGCAAGGGTGGACACCTTGCGAGCATTTTTAACGCAGTAGCCACGTTTTTATGTCATAAAATCTGCCTATGCAAATAGTGAATACAGATTCTTAATCCAAACCAATTGTCTTGCCCTGCCATTTCTTCCATGCCCACAGCACATAACCCGATAGGCTGTATGCAAAAAAGGCGAGAAATAAAATCAGCGCGGGCTGCAACACCAGCAGCACAATCAGCATCATCATGCCAATCATGCGGGGGAACGAAATGCGGTGGCGCAGGTTGATTTCTTTGAAGCTCCAAAATGGGATTTGCACCACCATAGACAAGCCTGCAAACAAGGTCAGCAGCAGCACCCAAATGCTGGATTGGTCAAAAATGCCATCGTAGCTGCGGTCTAGCCATATCATGCCCACCATCAGCGCGGCGGCGGTGGGGCTGGGGATGCCGATAAACCATTTTTTGCTCACTTTGCCAATCAGCGTGTTAAACAAGGCAAGGCGCAGCGCGGCGCAGGCGCAATAGATAAACGCCACGCAGTAGCCGAGTTTGCCGAACTCGTAAAGCTGCCAGTTATACACAATCAGCGCGGGGGCTACGCCAAAGCTCACCATGTCGGCAAGGCTGTCTAGCTGTTCGCCAAACGCGCTTTGGCTGTTGGTGAAGCGGGCGATACGCCCATCCATGCCGTCCAGCAGCATGGCGATGAACACGCTGATTGCCGCGCTTTCGTAGCGTCCGTGCATGGATTGGGTGATGGCGAAAAAGGCGGCAAACAGCGCGGCAAGGGTAACCGAATTAGGCAGGGCATAAATACTGCGCTGGCGGATAAACTCGCGCTTGCTGGTTTTGCGGGCAGCGTGTTGCGTGGGATGGTTTTCAGGCTGCGTGGGTTGTGGGGTTTCGGGTTCGGGGGTGTTCATGATGAGGTTTCCTTTTTTGTAAGCGTTGGATAAGTCTTCAGGCTGCCTATGAGTTTTCAGGCTGCCTTAATAGCCAAGGCAGCCTGAAAAAGGTAACACAAATATGTTTTCAGGCTGCCTATTGGCGATTGATGATTAGTTCTTCAAGCCCAACACATCTTGCATATCAAACAAGCCTGTTGGCTGGTTTTGCAACCACACCGCCGCGCGAACTGCGCCTGCGGCAAATGTCATGCGGCTGCTGGCTTTGTGGGTAATCTCCACGCGCTCGCCATCGGTGGCAAACAGCGCGGTGTGTTCGCCCACAATATCGCCCGCGCGAATGCTGGAAAAGCCGATGGTTTTCGGGTCGCGCCCGCCTGTGTGCCCTTCGCGACCATACACCGCGCAGGCTTTTAAATCGCGCCCCACCGCGTTGGCAATCACTTCGCCCATGCGCAACGCCGTGCCGCTGGGCGCGTCCACCTTGTGATGATGATGCGCTTCAATGATTTCAATGTCGTAGCCATCGTTTAACACGCGCGACACGGTGTCCAAAATATGAAAAGTCAGGTTCACGCCCACGCTAAAATTCGCCGCGAACACAATGGCGTTTTTCTGCGCGGCGGCGGCGATGGCGGCTTTGCCCGCGTCATCAAACCCCGTTGTGCCGATGACCATTTTGATGCCCCTGCTGGCGCAGGCTTCAATCAGTGGCAACGATGCGCTGGGGCGGGTGAAATCAATCAAAATATCCGCATCGTCCAGCGCGATGTCCACATGGTCGGTTACTTTTACGCCTGTTTTGATGCCCAACGCAAAGCCCGCATCCAAGCCCAATACACCCGAGCCTGCGCGGTCAAGCGCACCCACCAAAATCGTGTTCGGATTTGCTTCAACCGCTTGCACCAGCGTTCTGCCCATGCGCCCATTTGCGCCTGCGATGGCGATTTTCAGTTGTGCCATGATGTTGCTCCTTATTTTGCAGTTTGTTGAGACGCGGCGATTTGCTCACGCGCGTAGTCCAAAGCGTTGCCTTCAATGCGGCTGACTGCGCCGTTGGCATCAAAATAAACGCTTAAATTGCGATGTTCTTTCACTTTATTGCCGCGCACCACTTCGTAAACATAATCCCAGCGGTCGGTGCGAAAGGCGTTGTTGAGCAGCGGCGTGCCAATTTCCATGGCAACTTGTTGGCGGGTCATGCCCGTGCGCAGCGCGAGCACAGCGTTGGCATCCAGCGGAATGCCTTGCACAACGGAAAGTTTGTAATACGGCAGTTTTTCAACCAATTTGGGCGTGCACGCGCTCAGCGTGGCAACGGCGATAAGGGAGAGAATGTGCGTTTTCAAGGGCTTTGCCTTTCGTAAACAGAAATGGGAAAGATACCACAGCCATGGAGCCGTTTACAATTGGTGTTGCGGCGGCTTTTACGCCATAAAACGGCATCTGCCACGTTGAAAATACTCGCCTATGGATGGCATAGGCTCGCATTTTCGCCTTGTATCTGCCATTTTATGACGCAAAATCCGCTTCGCAAACCAATTGCAAACAGCCCCAGCACCACAAAAAAAGCTTATTGAAAACTTTTATTATTTGGGCTGTGGGCGGTGGGCGAAAAAATGCTATTATACGGCATCTGAAATTTATCGCATTTTAAAAGGAATTTTATGGATAACATCGCACAATTAAAGGGAAATGGTTTAAAGGTTACGGGTCCGCGCTTAAAAATTTTGGATTTGTTTGAATCGCACGCCGATGAGCATTTGAGCGCGGAAGATGTGTATCGCATTTTGCTGGACGAAGGCATTGAAGTGGGCGTGGCAACGATTTATCGTGTGCTGACGCAGTTTGAACAAGCGGGCATTTTGCTGCGCCATCATTTTGAAACAGGCAAAGCGGTTTACGAGCTAAACCGTGGCGAGCATCACGACCATTTGGTGTGCGTGAAATGCGGCGATGTTACCGAGTTCCACAACGAAGAAATTGAGCGTTTGCAGGATAAGATTGCGCTGGATAATGGCTATCGCATTGTCGACCATGCGCTGTATATGTATGGCGTGTGCGGCAAGTGCCAGAAGAAAGAGAAACGGTAATTGGGAACGATTAAGGCATCCTGAAAATGGGATTTTCTGTTTTTAGGCTGCCTTTTTATTGGGGCGGGGTGGCTGTTTAATCCACCTACCACCCCCATCCTGAAACCTTTGCAAAACCTGTAACCGATGGAGCATCGGCGGCTCGCCGACATTTTGGAAAATCAGTAATACTATGTTTCATAAGCAATTTGGCGACGATCCGTCGCCGCTCCATTTTAGGTTTCAGGCTGTTGTTGGGGTTTTTGCAAAGGTTTCATCCTAGCCTTCTCTCTCCTGGGGGAGAAGGAACAGATTGCAGAATTTCTAACCAATACTGCAATAATTAAGCCAGCATACTTTTTAGGACACCACCCGTTAATTTAAGTTATATCAAGGCAAAATAGGTTATTTAAGAGTTAAATTATGTTTGCTAAAATGGCATTTCAGGCTGCCTAATGGCAAGCCCAAGGCAGCCTGAAAAGCCCCAACCCCTTTCATTAACAATAAATCACGAGGTGAAATCATGGGTTTTAAACCAATCCCCGCCGCTGTCGCGGTCGTTTTAACACTCATTCTCTGGTTCATCCCCGCGCCCGAGGGCGTTGCGCCCAATGCGTGGCATCTGCTCGCACTGTTTATCGGCGTGATTGCGGGCATCATCGGCAAAGCCATGCCCATCGGCGCAATGGCGGTGCTGGCGATGACCATTGTTGCGCTGTTGCAAGTAACCGTGCCCGAAATGGGCGCAGATGGCAAACCCATCAAAAATCCATCCGCCCAAGCTGCCAAAGACGCATTAAGCAGCCTGAACAGTACGCTGATTTGGATGATTGGTATCGCCATCATGATTTCGCGCGGCTTGCTCAAAACAGGGCTGGGCACGCGCATTGGCTATTTGTTCCTATCTATATTTGGCAAAAAAACCATAGGCGTGGCGTATAGCCTGGCGTTGTGCGACTTGCTGATTGCGCCCGTTACCCCATCCAACACCGCACGCGGCGGCGCGATTGTGCACCCGATTATGAAAGCGATTGCCGCCAGCTTTGATTCCGACCCCGAAAAAGGCACGCAAAACAAAATCGGGCGTTATCTTGCCTTGGTGAACTACCACGCCAACATCATCTCCTGCCTGATTTTCGTAACCGCTACCGCGCCCAATCCCTTGGCGGTGGATTTGATTGCCAAAGCCACCGACAGCAAAATCCACCTATCATGGGGCACATGGTTCACCGCGATGGTGGTACCGGGTTTGGTGGCGATGGCGGTGATGCCGATTATTTTGTTCTTCTTGTATAAACCCGAAATCACCAGCACGCCCGATGCGCCCGAAATGGCACGCACCAAATTGAAAGAAATGGGGCCCATGAGCAAAGGCGAAAAAATCATGCTCGCCGTGTTTGTCGTGTTGCTTTTATTGTGGGCAGGCGTTCCCGATATGCTGTTCGGCGTTAAAGTGGATGCCACCACCACCACATTCTTGGGGCTGTCGTTGCTGCTGCTCACAGGCGTTTTAACATGGGACGATGTGCTCAAAGAAAAAGGCGCGTGGGACACGATTGTATGGTTCGCCGCCTTGGTAATGATGGCAACTTTCCTGAATAAACTCGGCTTGATTAAATGGTTCTCCGACATGATGGGGCAACAAATTCAAGGCATGGGTTTAAGCTGGGTGGTAGGCTGCGCCTTGTTGGCTGTGGTGTATATTTATTCGCACTATATGTTTGCCAGCGGCACGGCACACGTTACCGCCATGCTCGGCGCGTTCTACGCCGTGGGCTTGCATTTGGGCGCACCGCCCATGCTGTTCGCGCTGATTCTCGCCGCCAGCACAGGCATTATGATGTCGCTCACCCACTACGCATCAGGCTCATCGCCCGTTATCTATAATTCGGGCTACACCACCATGGGCGAATGGTGGATTGCAGGCTTTGTGATGAGCGTGGTGGAAATTCTGATTTTCTGCACCATCGGTTTGCTGTGGTGGAAAACATTGGGATACTGGTAAACAAGCGTTTCAGGCTGCCTTGTGTGATAAGGCAGCCTGAAACCTAAAATGGAGCGGCGGCGGCTCGCTGCCATTGCTTATTGAACATCGCATGACTGATTTAACAAGATGTCGGCGAGCCGCCGACGCTCCATCGGTTACAGGTTTTGCAAAGGTTTCAGCCTGAAAATGTGAAACTGGTATCGCAAGAATAAAAAAGCAGCCTGAAAACGTATTCCAAACCGTTTTCAGGCTGCCTTTTTGTTTCCGCGCCAATCGCCAATGCCTTAATGATGCCCGCAACCGCCTTTGCGTTTGCTTTGCTCTTCCAGCACATCATGCGCCTGCATATCGGCGTGGTAGGAACTGCGCACCATTGCGCCAATGGCGGCGTTGGTAAAGCCCATGGCGTAGGCTTCTTTTTCAAATTCTTTAAACTGCTCGGGGGTTACATAGCGCAGCACGGGCAAATGGCTGTTGGATGGCTGCAAATATTGCCCCACGGTAATCATTTCAATGTTGTTGGCACGCATATCGCGCATGATTTCGCGGATTTCGTCATCTGTTTCGCCCAAGCCCACCATAATGCCGGACTTGGTGGGGATGTGCGGCATCATTTCGCGGTAGCGGCGCAGCAGTTCCAGCGAGTGCTGGTAGTCTGCCCCTGGGCGCGCTTGTTTGTATAGGCGCGGGTGGGTTTCTAGGTTGTGGTTCATCACATCGGGCGGATTTTTCGCCAAAATGTCCAACGCGATGTCTAAGCGACCGCGAAAATCGGGCACCAAAATTTCAATTTTGGTGTTGGGGCTGGTTTTGCGGATTTCGTTGATGCAATCGGCAAAGTGTTGTGCGCCGCCGTCGCGCAAATCGTCCCTGTCCACCGATGTAATCACCACATAGCGCAAGCCCATTGCGGCAACCGATTCGGCAAGGTTTTTGGGCTCGTCTTTGTCCAATTCGTTGGGGCGACCATGCCCCACATCGCAGAACGGGCAGCGGCGGGTGCAGATGTCGCCCATAATCATAAAGGTGGCGGTGCCGTAACTGAAACATTCGCCGATATTGGGGCAGCTGGCTTCTTCGCATACGGTGTGCATTTTTTGCGTGCGCAAGATGTCTTTAATTTCAAAGAATTTTTTGCTGCTGGGGATTTTGGCTTTAATCCAAGATGGTTTTTTGATTTTTTCTTCTAGCGGAACGACTTTGATGGGGATGCGGGCGGTTTTGCTTGCGCCTTTGTGTTTTACGCCTTTGGCGTTGTCTAGGGGGTTGGTGGTTTCGGTGGACATGGTTTTGCTTTCTGTTGAGTGTGTTGTTTTCAGGCTGCCTGAAAACGGTTTTGGTTTCATTGTGGGCGGTTTGGCAGCCGTCAATGCGCTTTCAGGCAGCCTGAAAACCGAGAGCGGCGATTATAACCCTTTTCGCATCACCCGTTGCGCCAGCGTGTTGGACAGGCGGTTGAGCCAATAGAGCAGCTTGGTTTTGCCGCCCATGATTTCGTAGCGGTTGCGCTGGAAGTCGCGCCAAAATTCGTCTGCCAACTCGTCAGGCGAGATTTTCAGGTGGGCGTGCCCTTTGCCTTGCGACATCGGCGTGGCAACCATCGGCGGCATCAGTTCAAACACGCGCACGGGCGTGCTTTCCAACTGCCAGCGCAGAGTTTGGCTGAAACTGTGCAGAGCGGCTTTGCTGGCGCAATACAGGGCGCAGGTTTCTTTGGGCACAATCGCCAAGCCCGATGACACATTGACCACAGCGGCTTCGCGCTGGGCGGTCAAAATCGGCAAAAAGGCGAGCGTGAGCTGGGCGGGCGCGGTAAGGTTAATGTTGATTTCTTGGGCGATGTCGTCTGCCGTTTGCGTGGCAAAGGGCTGGGTGAACTGCACGCCTGCGTTGTTCACTAAGATGCTGACATCGGGAAACTCGCGCACAAGGCGCGCGCGGTCGGTTTCTTGCGACACATCGGCAACGGCAATCAGGCAGCCTGAAAGCTGGGCAGCGGCTTGGTGCAAAACGTCTTCGCGCCTGCCTGCGAGTATCACGCGGTTGCCTGCGGCGTGGAATTTTTTTGCCAGCGCAAAGCCGATGCCTGTTGCGCCGCCTGTAATCAGGACGGTGTGGTTGTTTGGGGTCATGTTTTTCTCTAAATGCTTTTTCAGGCTGCCTTAATCGTTAAGCCAACTCGCGCACCAAATGCGCCGCCAGCTTCTGCGCCACTTCGTCCCAGCTTGGGCAGGGCTGCACAAAATCGGCAATCTGCGCCATTTCCAGCCCCGCATAGCCGCAGGGGTTGATTTGGTGGAACGGCTCTAAATCCATGTTCACATTCAACGCCAAGCCGTGATACACCGAGCCGTTTTTAATCCGCAGCCCAAGCGAAGCGATTTTGCGCGCGCCCACATACACCCCCGGCCTGGCGGGATCGTTGGCGGAAGCGATGCCGTATTCGGCAAGGGTGGCGATGATGGCGTTTTCCAGCGCGGAGACGATGTGGCGCACGCTGGTTTTGCGGCGTTTGAAGTCTATCATGGTGTACACGACCACTTGCCCCGGCCCGTGGTAGGTGATTTGCCCGCCGCGGTCAATTTGCACCACGGGGATGCTGCCTGAAAACAGCAAATGCTCGGGCTTGCCTGCCAAGCCTTGCGTGAACACGGGGGGATGTTCTACCAGCCAAAGCTCGTCTTCGGTGTCGGGCGTGCGGCTGTCGTTAAAGCGTTTCATGGCTTCAAAAGTGGGGGCGTAGTCTGCCCTGCCTAGGGTTTTGATTTTCATGTTTCAGGCTGCCTTAACGGGATGATTTAATACACCACTTTCACCATCGGATGACTGGTTACGGCGCGATAGATGTTGTCCAGATGTTCTTGGTTTTCGGCATACACGGTTACGGTTGCGCCTAGATAATTGCCTTTGGAGCTGGGGCGGATTTTGACGTGTTCTTCGGTGGTGTTGGGCGCGTGTTGCTGGATGGTTTTTAGGATTTCGCTGGCAAAATCGGGATGCGCTGCGCCCATGATTTTCAAATCAAAATGGGTGGGGAAAGCGATAAGGGATTGTTGTTCGGTCATGGTGAATGTCTTTCTTGGGATGTTGAATAATGGAATGGTTTTACGGTTTTCAGGCTGCCTTGTGATGCAGATAAGGCAGCCTGAAAACGATGTTTACCTGCTAGGGCAAAATCAACGCCATAAACAAATTGCTGTTGCCGCGTTGCACCAGCAGCGGAATGTTTTTGCCCGCGCGGTTGATGGCTTCGTTAAATTCGTCTTGGTTGTGCACGGTTTTGCCGGCCACTTCCAGCAAAATATCGCCACGGCGCAAGCCTGCTTGGGCGGCGATGCCTTTCACATTGCTCACCACAATTTTGCCGTTGCTGTTCACAATCAGCGTTAAGCCAGCGGGGGCAAATTGGAAATCGTCCACATTATCGCTGTCTTCGCTGCTTTGGCGTTCGGCTTTGGTAGCCAGGTCGCGTTGCGTGCCCAGTTTGATTTCCACTTCATGCATTTGCCCTTTGCGCCACACGCCCAGCTTCACGGTTTGGTTGGGTTTGAGCGAGCTGATGGTCATCGGCAAGTCGCCGGACGAGCGCACTTCGCTGCCGTTTACGCTGCGAATGATGTCGCCCACTTTGATGCCGCCTTGTTCGGCAGGGCTGCCTGCCAGCACTTTGGCAACCAACGCGCCTGTGGGCTTGTCTAGCCCAAAGGTTTTCGCCAAATCGTAGCTCACTTCTTGAATCACCACGCCCAGTTGCCCGCGTTCCACCTTGCCCGTGGCTTTGAGCTGGTCGGCAACATTCATGGCAACGTTAATCGGAATGGCGAACGAAATGCCCATAAAACCGCCGCTGCGGCTGTAAATTTGCGAATTGATGCCCACCACTTGCCCTTTTAGGTTAAACAATGGCCCGCCCGAATTACCGGGGTTGATGGCAACATCGGTTTGGATAAACGGCATATAGCCATCATCGGGCAGGGTGCGGTTTTTGGCGGACACGATGCCTGATGTAACGCTGTTTTCAAAGCCAAACGGCGCGCCAATCGCGGCAACCCATTCGCCCGATTTGAGTTCATCGGGGTTGCCGATTTTGACGGTGGGCAGGTTTTGGGCTTGGATTTTCAGCAGGGCAACATCGGATTTTTCGTCTTGCCCGATGAGTTTGGCGGGGTATTGGCGTTTGTCGTTGAGCGTTATTTTGATGCTGGTCATGCCCTTGATGACGTGGGTGTTGGTGAGAATGTAGCCATCGGGGCTGATGATGAAGCCCGAGCCGAAGTTGGCACTGGTTTCGTTTTCGTCTTCGGAAAGATTGGGCGCATCGGGGGTGAGCCGTTTGAAAAATTCAAGGAATGGGTCTTCGCTGCTGCTGTCGTTTTCATCGCGCTCGCGCACGGCTTGGATATTGACCACCGCGCCGCCTTCGCGGGAAACCAGTTGGGCAAAATCGGGCAGCATCATGCCTACTGTGCCGTCTGCTTTGGGCGGCTCGGTTTGCTTGATGATGCTGACGGGCTCAGATGCGGCGGGCGGGGTGGGGCTGTCTTTGCCGCAAGCGGCAAGGGCGAGCGCGGCGAGTAGGGCTAGGGAAAGGAGAGATTTGTTCATTTAAGTATCCTTGTGATGGCGTTTCAGGCTGCTGAACGATTTTCGCTATATGGGGAAACTTGCCGCAAAATCAACCGAGTGCGAACAAGGTTTTGCCGTGTTGTTTGAGCCATGCTTGCGCGGCGGGGCTTTGCGGATGATGCTGTTGCACCAGTTGCCAAAAGGCGCGGCTGTGGTTGGGGTGGCGCAGGTGGCAGAGTTCGTGGATGCACACATAATCTTGCACGCTATCGGGGGCGCAAATCAGCCGCCAGTTGAGCTTGATGCCTGTGCGCGCGCGGCATACGCCCCAAAAGGTTTTGGCGCGAGTTAGGCTGATGGCTGCAGGGGTGAGTTGCAGGCGTTGGCTGTGGTCGGCGAGCTTGGGCAGTAGGGCGGTTTGGGCAGCCTGAAACAGGTGTTGGCGCAGCAAATCGCATTGTTCGGCTAGGCTGCGTTGCTGTGGCAGCCTGAAAAGGTGTTGGCGGTCGCAGCGTTCTATTTGGGCGACGGCGGCAGGGCGCAGCGCGTAGGGTTCGCCTGTAAACAAGATGCTGGGCGGTAGGTTTTCAGGCTGCCCTGTAAGCGCGGTGGGGGCTTGTTGCAGGATGCGGGTAAGCGTGGTTTCGTTGTCGCGCAGCCAATGGCGCAGTTGGGCGGGGCTGAACCATTTGGGGATGCTGATGTTGAGACTGCTGGCATCGCGCGGGCGGATGATGATGTTGCGCTGGGTGTTGCGTTTGATGTGTAGGGCAATGGGGGCGTGGTTGGCTAGGGTGTGGATTTGAATCATGCGCGTGGAGATGGGCGATGGGCAGCCTGAAAATGGGGATGGTGGGGGGACGGAATAACGGTATTTCCTGTTTTCAGCCTGAAACCTTTGCAAAATCTGCAACCGATGGAGCGTCGGCGTATCGCCGACATTTTGGCAAATCAATCATGCGATGTTTAATTAAGTGTTGGCGACGAGCCGTCGCCGCTCCATTTTAGGTTTCAGGCTGCATTGAAGTTTTGCAAAGGTTTCAGGCTGCCTATTGCGGCTTCACATTGGAAATCTCTACCTGCCGTGCTTCTATCCAATCTTCGCAAAGCTGCATCAAATCCGCTTCGCTCTCTGCCGCTTGATAGGAAATCGGCTCACCAATCACCACTTGAATCACACCTGGTTTTTTCCAAATGGCGTTTTTCGCCCAAAATTCGCCGCTGTTAAGCGAAACGGGCACGATGTCCATTTCAAACAGTTTTGCCATGCGCGCGCCGCCGAGTTTGTAGCGTCCGCGTTCGCCCGCTTTCATGCGCGTGCCTTCGGGGAAGATGACAATCCACAAGCCTTGCTGTTTGCGCTTTAAGCCTTGCTCGGACAGCATCCGCATGGCATCCGCGCCCGATTTGCGGTCAATGCCGATTGCGCCGCCCAGCTTCAACGCCCAGCCAAAAAAGGGGATGCGGAACAATTCTTTTTTAAGCACATAGGTTTGCAGGGGGAAGATTTGTTGCAGGGCAAAGGTTTCCCAGCCGCTTTGATGCTTGGAGCAGATGATGGCGGGCGCGGCGGGGATGTTTTCTCTGCCGTGCACTTCGTAGCGCAGCCCAACCACGCGGTCTAGCGTCCAAAGCAATAGGGCTGTCCACGCCTTGCCCACGCGGTTTACGCCTTTGGGGAACGGCGCGGCAAGCACGGCGCAGAGAAACATCAGCGGTAGGGTGATGGCTAGGACGATGTAGTAGATGATGTTTTTTAGGTAAATCATGGGGTGGTCTTTTTCAGGCTGCTTTTGGGG
Source organism: Kingella sp. (in: b-proteobacteria) (assembly GCF_030527935.1). Lineage (GTDB taxonomy): Bacteria > Pseudomonadota > Gammaproteobacteria > Burkholderiales > Neisseriaceae > Kingella_B. The sequence goes on along the minus strand of NZ_JAUMZV010000028.1, from coordinate 6,000 downwards.
TTATTCATTCATATTCTTGCCAAATTTCGCGCAATTCGGCTTCTTGGTGCTTGCGGTGTTGGCGATGGGTGATTTGGTTGGAACGCCAGATGTTTTTGTTGGAGATGGGGCGGTTCATAATTTGCACGGTGCGCCAGCCTTGCTCGGGGTGTTTGCGGCTGATGGTTAAACGCGGCGATTTGGTGATGGTGCCCACGCGCCAGTTGCGGATGCGTTTGTTTGCCAAGATTTTTTCGGCTTGGGCACGCAGTTGTTCATCGTAGTCATATTGCTGCGCGGGGCTAAGCGGCGGCAAACCAAGGCGGGAAAGCGCGGCATCAGTATGCAAATCTTTGACCACCAAAAAATCGTAGAATTTTTGGAAATATTGGTTTGCCAACGCCAAAACTTCTTGCTTGTCTTCTTCGTTTAGCTTGCGGTTTTCTACGATGGAACGATAGAGCGCGAGCGGGTTGAAGTCGGTGTATCGGGCGTGTTGGGGATGATGTGGCGGTATTCGGCTAGGGTTAGGGTATGGAAAGGGCGGTTGAGTTTCATGGGGTGGATGGTTTTCAGGCTGCCTTTTATGTTTTCAGGCTGCCTATGGACGTTGTTACAACCCGCCGCCCATGCCGTTGGCAATATCGCGCACGGCGGTTACATACATTCGGCTGTGGTTGTAGTGCCACACGGTGTAGAAGTTGTTGAGCCCGATGTAGTATTGATATTGGTTGGGCGCGGTTTCTAGGCGATAGAGCAGGGCGGGTTCGCTGTCGGCAACGCTGCCCAAGGGTTGCACGCCCATTTGGCGCAATTGCCCAACGGTGTGGTTGAGCGCGGTTTTTTCCGCCAGCAGGGCTTGGATTGGCGAGGTTTCTTGGGCAACGTTTGCGCCGATGAGCATGGGTTTGCCTGTTTGCCAGCCGTGTTGTTTCATGTAGTTGGCAACGGATGCGGCAACGTCTGGCACGCTGCCCCAAATGTTGCGCTGGTGGTCGCCGTCAAAATCCACGGCGTATTGGCGAAAGCTGGACGGCATAAATTGCGGCATCCCCATTGCGCCCGCAAAGCTGCCTGTGAAGCTGAATGGGTCGCGGTTTTCTTGCTGGGCGAGCGTTAAAAATTCGCCCAATTCTTTTTGGAAAAACGCGCCACGGCGGGGGTAATCAAAGGCAAGCGTGGCGAGAGAATCGGCAACGCGGATGCTGCCCGAATTTTTGCCGTATTGGGTTTCTATGCCGATGATGGCGACGATTAACTCGGCGGGCACGCCGTATTGCTGGGCAGCGCGGTCAATGGCGGCGCGGTTTTGCGCGTAGAACGCTCGCCCTGCGCTGATTTTCAGGCTGCCTGAATTGTTGGCGGCAAATTTGTACCACGGCTGGGTGGTGGCGGGGCGATTCATGGTGCTGATTAGGTTGCCGCGATAGTTCACTTGGGCGAAAAAGTTGTTCAGATAATCCAGCGGCAAGCCGTTGTGCTGGTGTTGGTATTGGATAAAGGCTTGCACATTGGGGTTGGCAAGAAAGCCTGTTTGCGCCACGGGCGCGGCGGCTTGGTTGAAAAATGGCGGCTCGGACGCGCTGGGATGATTGTTCAACATATCCATCAGCGGGTCTTGCGCGGGCTGGGCGGGCAATTCGGCTTCGGGCGGCGCGCTGGTGCAGGCGGCAAGCAGGGCGGCAAGGGCTAGGGCGGCAAGGGGTTTGATGTGCGGCATGGTTTGTAAACAGTTGTAAATGGGGGTTAATTGAATGGGCGTGAGTTTAACAAATTATGGCGCGATAAGTGTGGTTTAAATGTAAATGGCGGACGATTTTCAGGCTGCCTAAAATAGTATTTTGCTTTATAATCATATTTGTATTTTGTTAATGAGTGTGAAGCTGCGCTTATAGATGGCGGGAGTAACGCTGATAAGCACAATGGTTTAAATCTACAAAAATCAAAAGGAAATCCACATGAACCAAGCTGTTAAACCGAAAAAATCCACCTTATCGCGCCGCGAAAAAGAAGCACAACGCGGCGTGCGCCAATGTTCCTTTCGCCTGAAAGTGGAAACGATTGAGAAGCTGGATAAGCTGGCGGCGGAAACAGGGCTTTCGCGCACGGCGGTGTTAGAATGGTTGGTTACCAATGGGCTGTGATGTTTCGCCTTGGCGCGGGATGCACTAATCGTTTTCAGGCTGCCTTTGATGATGCGCGATGCGGATTAAAAGGCAGCCTGAAAAGCATTTGGCGTGATGCTTTATTTGCAATTTGCGCGCCCCTATCTTTTGTAAACATTCGTTTATAATCCCCCTTTTTACACGCACAAGGAAACGCCATGAAACTGCCCGTTATCCAACCCGAATACGCCCAATACCTGTTTGATTTTGAACAAACTCTATTGCAAAACCAAAGCAAAATAGAAGCATGGTTTCGCAGCCAATGGAAGCAGCATCGCCCGCCGTTTTACGGCTCGGTGGACATCCGCAACGCGGGCTACAAAATGGCTTCCATTGACATGAATTTGTTCCCTGGGGGCTTCAATAATCTTAATCCCAACTTTATTCCGCTGAGCACCATCGCCGCGCAAGATGCGGTGGAACGCGCCTGCGAAAGCGCGAAATCGGTGCTGCTGATTCCCGAAAACCACACGCGCAACACCTTTTATCTGCAAAATGTGTACGCGCTGGCGGGCATTTTGCGCGATGCGGGCTTTGACGTGCGCATCGGCAGCCTGAATCCCGAAATCACCGCGCCCACCGAGTTTGAAACCGCCTTGGGCGATAAAATCACGCTTGAACCCTTGCAACGCACCCGCGAGCGCGTGCATCTGGCGGATGGTTTTTCGCCCTGCTTTGTGTTGTTAAACAACGATTTATCCGCAGGCGTGCCTGAAATTTTGCAAGGCATCAGCCAAACCGTGTTGCCCCCGCTGCATGGCGGCTGGACAACGCGGCGCAAAACCGCCCACTTTGCCGCTTATAACCAAGTTGCCGCCGAATTTGCCGCACTGCTTGGACTGGATGAATGGCAAATCAACCCGTATTTTGAACAAGTGAGTGGCTTGGATTTCCAAGAACGCGCGGGCGAAGATGCGCTGGCGGCGGCGGTGGAGCGCGTGTTAGCCAAAATCCAAGCCAAGTATGACGAAAAAGGCATCCGCGACAAGCCGTTTGTGATTGTGAAAGCCGATGCGGGCACTTACGGCATGGGCGTGATGAGCGTGAAATCCGCCGATGAAGTGCGCAGCCTGAACCGCAAAAACCGCAACAAAATGGCGAAAATCAAAGAAGGCTTGGAAGTTAGCGAAGTGATTGTGCAAGAAGGGATTTATACCTACGAAACGCTGAATGGCGCGGTGTCCGAGCCTGTGGTTTATATGATGGATAGGTTTGTGATTGGCGGCTTTTTCCGCGTGCACGAAGGGCGCGGCAACGATGAAAATCTGAACGCAGGCGGCATGGTGTTTGTGCCGCTGGATGAGAGCATTCCCAGCGCAGGAAGCGCAGCCGATGCCGCCACCGAAGAGCATTGCAAGCGCGTGTTTGAGCAATGGGACGAGCTGGGCATCCCGCGCCCCAACCCCGATTGCCCCGACTGCGCGGGCAACCGCTTGTATGTTTACGGCGTGATGGCAAGGCTGTCGCTGCTGGCGGCGGCGATTGAGCTGGCGCAATAATAGGTAAAGATAAAAGGCAGCCTGAAATAGTGTTTTCAGGCTGCCTAAACACACACAAAGGACAACCCCATGCCCCAAAAAATCCAAACCCATCTGTTCACAGGCTTTCTTGGCACAGGCAAAACCAGCGCCATCCGCAGTCTTATCGCGCAAAAACCGCAAAACGAGCCATGGCTGATTATCGTCAATGAATTTGGCGAAATCGGTATAGACGGCGCGGTTTTGTCGGAAAACGGCATTCCCGTTGCCGAAATTGCAGGCGGCTGCTTGTGTTGCAGCGCGGGGGCGCAAATGGACAGCACGCTACGCGCCATGCTGAAAAAAAACACGCCGCAGCGCATTTTGATTGAAGCCAGCGGGCTGGCGCACGCGGCGGGCATTATTGACGAATTGCGCGCGCCCGAATTTGCCGCCGTGCTGGATATTGCCGCCGTGTTCACGCTGATAGACCCGCGCCAGTTTATTGACGACAACTACGCGCAAAACCCGCTCTACCGCGACCAAGTGAGCGTGGCGGATGTGCTGGTTGCCAGCAAATTAGACCTGTGCACCAGCGAGCAAATCGCCGATTTTCGCCGCCGCGCTGCCAATTTGTTCCCGCCTAAATCGTTGATTGCAGAAGTAAACCATGCTGAGCTAGACATAGCATGGCTGGTGACCCCCACCGCTGAGAAATCGCGCTATCGCATCCAAGCCCTGCCCGATAACACGTTGGGCTACCAATCGCAAGGCTACACTTTCCCCGCTGGACGCAATTTTGACGGCGAAAAACTCACCCAATTTTTCAACGACTTGCCGCAGTTGGCGCAAGGGCTGGTGCGCGCCAAAGGCGTGTTTCAAGTGCTGGACACATGGGTGTGGTTGAACTGGACAGACGGGCAATGGGGCGCAAACCAAATCGCATGGCGGCGCGACAGCCGTTTTGAGCTGATTGCCCAAGCGTTTGATGCGGACGAGATTGAGCGCAGGTTGAATGATGCGCTGGAAGATGAGGCAGCCTGAAAATGCTGTGTGGCGCAATCAAGCCGCGCCAGCGTAAGCAAGCCTTTTCAGGCTGCCGCAATGCACCACAGCAAGGCAGCCTGAAATCTTTGCAAAACCCAAAATAAAACAAGAAATAGCAACAACCGTCATTCCCGCGTAGGCGGGAATCTTGGTTAAATTCACACAATAGATTGTTTTTGTGTACATTTATGAATGTTTAGCAAGATTCCCGCCTACGCGGGAATGACGGCATTTCTTAATTTTTCAGGCTGCCTAATCGGTAATCCCATCGCACAGGCAGCCTGAAACGCCTTTCCCCATCCCCGCGCGTAACACCGCGCACCACTTCCCCAACTTTCCCCATCCATGAACGACAGCCAACTTTTGCGATACAGCCGCCACATTCTGCTCAACGAAATCAGCCTAGATGGGCAGCAAAAACTGCTCCACGCCACCGCGCTGGTGGTCGGCTGCGGCGGATTGGGCGCAGCTGCCTTGCCCTACCTTGCCGCCGCGGGCATCGGCACGCTGATTATCGCCGACCACGACACCATTGACGAAACCAATTTGCAACGCCAGATCAGCTACCGCGAGCAAGACATCGGCAGCCTGAAAAGCCAAGCCATGCAGCAATTTTTGCAGCAGCAAAATTCAGGCTGCCGCATTGAAACACACGGCAAACTGGATGCCGCCGCGCTTGCCGCGCTTGCACCGCGCTGCGATGTGATACTGGATTGCAGCGATAATTTTGCTACGCGCCAAGCGATTAACGCCGCCGCCGTTGCCGCCAAGAAACCGCTGGTATCGGGCGCGGCGGTGCGCTTTGATGGGCAGCTTGCCGTGTATCGCCCCGACCTTGCCACCGCGCCCTGCTACGCCTGCCTGTTCCCGCCCGATACGCCCAGCCCGGACATTGCCTGCGCCACCTTTGGCATTTTTGCGCCACTGGTGGGCATCATCGGCGCGATGCAAGCCGCCGAAGCGTTGAAAATCATCATCGGCTTGCCCAGCGAACACGGCGTGTTGAAGTGCTACAACGCGCTCAGCGGCGCATGGCAGGCGTTTAAAATTCACAAAAATTCAGGCTGCCTTGTGTGCGGTGGGGCAGCCTGAAAGTGGGAGGGGTGGGGGGCTTAATGGGATAGCGATGGGTGGGCTACGGCGGGGTGCAGGGGCGTGCCCCTGCTCGTGGTAGGCGGCGAAACGCCTGCTCTGGCAAAAGATTGGGACGTTAGGGGCAGCCTGAAATGGTTGTTTGCTCCGATGCAGCCTGAAACTTTTGCAAAACCTAAAACGCTACAAGAAATAGTACATTCTTCGAGACCTTTGCAAAATTCCCCAAAATCCCCTAAATTCCCACCAAGACATTTAGG
>NZ_JAUMZV010000027.1 GCF_030527935.1 Kingella sp. (in: b-proteobacteria) | reverse complement strand
AATGTCTTGGTGGGAATTTAGGGGATTTTGGGGAATTTTGCAAAGGTCTCAGCCTTTGTGTTTGATGGCTACTGCAATCGCAGCGCGTTTGATGTGTGTGGATGATTATGCTTGGCAAAAAGCCGTTTCAGCCATTTTCAGGCTGCCTTATCGCGCTCCATTCGTCGCCCCAAACAAAAAGAGCGGAGACACAACTCCGCTCTTGTTTACAGCTTTACACAAGCCTTGTTATCGCTTCTTCGGTTGGCATTCTCGCGCCAGATACAACCATGTTTCCACCACGGTATCGGGGTTCAGCGACAAGGTTTCAATGCCTTCATCCACCAGCCATTTGGCAAAATCCGGATGGTCAGACGGTCCTTGTCCGCAGATGCCGATGTATTTGTTCAAGCGCAAGCAAGTGGAAATAGCAAGGTGCAGCATCACTTTCACCGCCGCGTTGCGCTCGTCAAACGTGCTGGCAATCGGCCCGCCGCTGTCGCGGTCCACGCCCAAGGTAAGCTGGGTCATGTCGTTTGAGCCAATGGAGAAGCCGTCAAAGTATTCAAGGAATTGCTCGGCAAGCAGCGCGTTGCTGGGCACTTCGCACATCATAATCAAGCGCAAGCCGTTTTTGCCGCGTTCCAAGCCGTTTTCTTTGAGCACTTCCAACACCGCTTCCGCTTCGGCAAGCGTGCGCACAAAGGGAATCATCACTTCCACATTGGTCAGCCCCATCACATCGCGCACATATTTCACCGCGCGGCATTCCAGCGCAAAGCAAGGTTTGAAGTCGTCCGACACATAACGCGCCGCACCACGGAAGCCCAGCATGGGGTTTTCTTCGTGTGGCTCATATTGCGCGCCGCCGAGCAAGCCTGCGTATTCGTTAGATTTGAAGTCAGACATCCGCACGATGACTTTTTTCGGATAAGCCGATGCCGCCAGCGTGGCGATGCCTTCGGCGAGTTTGTCCACATAAAAATCAACGGGCGATGCGTAGCCTGCGATGCGGTCGGTGATTTCGGCTTGCAATTCAGGCGTTTGTTTATCAAATTGCAACAGTGCGTGTGGGTGGATGCCGATTTGGCGGTTAATCACAAACTCCATCCGCGCCAAGCCGATGCCTTCGCTGGGCAAGTTGGCAAATGAGAACGCCATTTCGGGGTTGCCCACGTTCATCATAATTTTGGCGGGCGATTCGGGCATATGGTCAAGCGAAACTTCGTCCACTTCCACTTCCAGCAAGCCTGAATAGATATAGCCCGTATCGCCTTCGGCGCAGGATACGGTTACATCTGCGCCATCGGTTAAACGACTGGTGGCATCGCCGCAACCCACCACCGCAGGAATGCCCAGCTCACGCGCGATAATCGCCGCGTGGCAAGTGCGCCCGCCACGGTTAGTAACAATGGCGGCGGCGCGTTTCATCACAGGTTCCCAATCGGGGTCGGTCATGTCGGTAACCAAAATATCGCCCGCTTGCACCCTGTCCATCTCGCTCACGCTTTTCACCACGCGCACCACGCCTTTGCCCACTTTTTGCCCAATCGCGCGGCCTTCCACCAACACATTGCGCTCGCCTTTGATGGAGTAACGGCGCAACACATTGCCCGCCGCTTTTTCTTGCGATTTCACGGTTTCGGGGCGGGCTTGCAAGATATAGAGCTTGCCATCCACGCCATCGCGCCCCCATTCAATATCCATCGCTCTGCCGTAGTGTTCTTCAATGGTGAGCGCATATTGCGCCAACTCGGCGATTTCTTCGGGGCTGAGCGAGAAGCGTTTGCGGTCGGCTTCGGGCACATCCACTGTTTGCACCGATTTGCCCGCTTGCACGCTGTCGGTGAACACCATTTTGATGAGTTTTGAACCCAAGGTTTTGCGCAAAATAGCGGGTTTGCCTTGTTTCAGCGTGGGTTTGTGTACATAAAATTCATCGGGGTTCACCGCGCCTTGCACCACGGTTTCACCCAAGCCGTAAGACGATGTAATAAACACTACATCTTCAAAGCCGCTTTCGGTGTCAATAGAGAACATCACGCCTGATGCGCCTGTGTCGGAACGCACCATGCGTTGCACGCCAGCCGAAAGCGCAACCGCATCATGGTCAAAGCCTTTATGCACGCGATAAGAGATGGCGCGGTCGTTGTAAAGCGATGCAAACACATGGTGCATCGCTTCTTTTACGTTATCTAAGCCATTGATGTTTAGGAAAGTTTCTTGTTGCCCCGCAAAAGACGCATCGGGCAAGTCTTCGGCGGTGGCGGATGAGCGTACGGCAACGGAAATTTGGTCGCTACCCGCATCGGCAACCATTTTTGCCCATGCCGCTTCCACTTCGGCATTGAGCTGCTCGGGGAAAGGCGTATCCAAAACCCACTGCCGAATTTGCGCACCCACGCGAGCCAACTCGGTTACATCATCCACATTCAAAGAAGCAAGCGCAGCGGAAATGCGCTCATGCAGCCCATCATGCGCTAAAAAGGCGCGGTAGGCTTCGGCGGTGGTAGCAAAACCGCCTGGCACACGCACGCCTTTTTCAGCAAGTTGCGAAATCATTTCGCCCAACGATGCGTTTTTGCCGCCCACGCGCTCCACATCGCTCATGCGCAGGTTTTCAAGCCAGATAACGTAGTTTTCAGCCATTTTCAGAGTCCTTTCCGAGACTGGGTTGAGAGAGAAAAAAATTGAAGCGAACATTAGAACCTGTATTCGCTATCTGCCTATGCAGATAGCGAATACAGGTTCGTTAATTCGCGTAAACATAATAGCACACATCAATTTGAATTTTGCTGCGCGGGGGCGAATTTGGTGGAATTTTTTGTAATTGCCTGTAATTAACGCAGATTGTTTTTGATTAAAAGATTAGGCAGCCTGAAAATTGCTCAAACCAGATGATTTTTCTGATTTTTGTTTTCAGGCTGCCTGTTTTTGGTATTTTATAGGATAAAGTTGCGCAAATTGAGATAAATCAAACAAAGTGGATTTTGTTTTTGCGGGCGAGAAATTTGGGATTGGGTGGCAATGATGGCGATTTTGATTACACACAGTTACAAATGATTGCAAACGCAAAGGCAGCCTGAAAACGAAAAATACGTTTTCAGGCTGCCTTAATTTTAAATCATGTAAAACATATACAATATCATCCACATCACCACCCAAGCCAAATCCAGTACCACCGCCAATACAAACAACCCAACCTTGGTGGATGCTTTCGTTTTATGCACAAGCATCATCAGCACCGCGATGATGTGCCATAAAATCATCGCGCCCGTAAACATAAACAGTTGGTTCCCCGTCCAAACAGCGTTCCATTAAGCATAATGGGCGGCACAATAGCCACAAGAAACCACCAAATGCCAGCGGGGATGCCCCATTTAATCAGCGATGGCAAAGGCTGATATTATGGCTCGGGGGGTGGTTTCATCGGCTTCGGCGGTTGTTTTATCTGGCTCGTCTGTCATATTCATTCCTTTTTTGGATTGTTTAAGGCAGCCTGAAACTCGCTTCTCACATTTTCAGGCTGCCTATTATTACAACAATCGCCTACGCATCAATATTCTGCACCACAAGCGCATTGGCTTCAATAAATGCGCGGCGCGGTTCAACTTCATCGCCCATCAGGGTAACAAACGTTTCATCGGCGGCAATCGCGTCTTCAATGCGCACTTTCAGCAAGCGGCGCACTTCGGGGTTCATGGTGGTTTCCCAAAGCTGCTCGGGGTTCATCTCGCCCAAGCCTTTGTAGCGTTGCATGGTCATGCCTTTTTGCGCGACGGCAAGCAGGCTGTCTAGCGCGGCTTCAAAGCTCTCAACGTGTTGCGCTTCGGCATCGCCTTTGTGCAGCTCTGCGCCGTCTTTGCCGATTAGTCCGCGTTGTTGCTCGGCGGTTTTCAGCAGCACTTGGTAGGCTTTGCTGTCCACAAATTTCTGGTCTAAATACGACACCATCACGTTGCCATGAAGCTGGCGGGTGATTTTGATGAAATGCCCGCTCTCTTGCCCTGTGATGTGTTCCAGCGTGATTTCGGGGTTTTTCAGGCTGCCTGAAAGGGCGGCGATGGCGTGTTGCGTGGCTTGCTCGCTGGATAAATCAATCGCGTCAATGTCTATCAAGGCGCGCAGCACGGCGGCATCAATCACGCGGCTTTCTTCGGCGATGGTGTTGCGGGCGCGCAAGAATTGCTTGGCGAGCTTGGTGAGTTCTGCGCCTTCAATCACGCGGCTGCCCGCCACAATTTTGGCGTTGTCCACCGCCAAGCCGAGTAGAAATTCGTCTTTTTCCATTTCGTCTTTTAAATAACGCTCTTGTTTGCCGTGTTTGGCTTTGTAAAGCGGCGGTTGGGCGATGTACACATAGCCGCGTTCTATCAATTCGCGCATTTGGCGATAGAAGAAGGTGAGCAGCAGGGTGCGGATATGCGCGCCGTCCACGTCGGCATCGGTCATGATGATGATGCGGTGGTAGCGCAATTTTTCTAGGTTAAATTCTTCTTTGCCGATGCTGGTGCCCAGCGCAGTAATCAGCGTTGCGACTTCTTGGCTGGCAAGCATACGCTCAAAGCGGGCGCGTTCCACGTTCAAAATCTTGCCTTTGAGCGGCAAAATGGCTTGGAATTTGCGGTCGCGCCCTTGCTTGGCGGAACCGCCTGCCGAATCGCCCTCCACTAAATACAATTCAGACAGCGCGGGGTCTTTTTCTTGGCAATCGGCGAGTTTTCCAGGTAAACCCAAGCCGTCCATCACGCCTTTGCGGCGCGTGAGTTCGCGGGCTTTGCGGGCGGCTTCGCGGGCGCGGGCGGCTTCTACAATCTTGCCGCAGATAATCTTGGCATCGTTGGGGTTTTCTTCCAAAAAGTTTTTCAAGGCTTCGCCCAATACTTCGTTGACTACGGGCGAAATTTCGCTGGAAACCAGTTTGTCTTTGGTTTGCGAGCTGAATTTGGGGTCGGGCAGCTTGACGGATAACACGCAGGTTAAGCCTTCGCGCATATCGTCGCCTGATGTGTCCACTTTGGCTTTTTTGGCGATGTCGTTATCGGCGATGTATTGGTTGATGGTGCGCGTCATGGCTTGGCGCAGGGCGGTTAAGTGGGTGCCGCCGTCGCGTTGCGGAATGTTGTTGGTGAAGCATTGCACAGATTCTTGGTAGCTTTCGTTCCATTGCATTGCGCATTCCACGGTCATGCCGTCTTTTTCGCCGATGGCGTAAAAAATTTTGTTGTGCAAGGGTTTTTTGCTGCCTGTGGTGTATTGCACAAAGCCTTGCACACCGCCTGATTCGGCGAAGTCTTCGTGTTTGCCATCGCGTTTGTCAAACAGTTCAATGCGCACGCCGTTGTTGAGAAACGAGAGTTCGCGAATGCGCTTGGCGAGCGTTTCAAATTTGTATTCCACCGTGCCGAAGGTGTCTTCGCTGGCGAGAAATTGCACGCGCGTGCCGTGGCGGTTTTCAGGCTGCGCTGTGCCGACAACTTTAAGCGGTTCTACGGTGTCGCCGCGCTGAAATTCTACAAAATGCTCTTTGCCTTCGCGCCAGATGGTGAGTTTGAGCCAATCGGACAGCGCGTTTACCACGCTCACACCCACGCCGTGCAAGCCGCCTGACACTTTGTAGCTGTTGTTATCAAATTTTCCGCCTGCGTGCAGAATGGTCATAATCACTTCGGCGGCGGAGCGGCCTTCTTTGGGGTGTATGCCTGTGGGAATGCCGCGCCCGTTGTCTTCGATGGTGATGGATTCGTCGGCGTTGATGGACACGGTGATGCGGTCGCAATAGCCTGCTAGGGCTTCGTCAATGGCGTTGTCTAGCACTTCAAACACCATGTGGTGCAGGCCTGAGCCGTCTTGGGTGTCGCCGATGTACATTCCAGGTCGTTTGCGGACGGCTTCTAGCCCTTCTAATACTTGGATACTGGCTGCGCCGTAGTCGTTGGTGGGTTGGGTCATGGTTTTGGTCTTTTTTTGAATGTGAATGAGATGGGGTTTGATGTGTTTTCAGGTTGCCTATTAGAACGCAGCGATAAACAGCGCAATCACGCAAACAAAGCCTGCGCCCCAAATGGCGGAACGCGCGGTGGCTTTGTCTTGCGCGTATGCCCAAATATAGGCAACGCGGGAGAGCAGAAACAGGGTTGCCCAGAAGTTAATCGTGCCTTGCGCGGCTTCGCCTGTGGCGTGGGCGATGATGATGGCGGCGGCGTAAAGCGGCAGCATTTCGTAGCCGTTTTGTTGTGCGGCGTTGAGTCGTGCGGCTTTGCCTGTGGCTTGGGCTAGAATTTCGCGCGGGTTGTGGTTTTCAGCGGCATGCATATTGGCGGCTTTTTTGGCAGCGGCGGCGCAGAATAGATTAAAGAAAGCGAATAGGAGAATGCTGAAATAGGCGAAAGTCATGGCGTTTCCTTGAATGCTCTTTCAGGCTGCCTGAAAGGGGCGGGTGTACAAATGCGCAATTATAGCATAGCTTTGTTTTTAAACGTTTCAGGCTGCCTTTGGGTGCATAAAAGGCAGCTTGAAAATCATTTATCGGCATTGTCGGCAAGGATTTTGCGATACACGCTGGGCGGAACGTATCGCTGCACAATCTCGCGCCAGCCTTTTGGTCCAACTAGCCCTTTGACCATGGTGGACGAAATTTCGGCGATTTCGCGCGGCGGCATCAGAAACACGGTTTTGATGGCTGGTTGCAAATCGGCGTTGATGTGGCGCATGGCGCGTTCGTATTCATAATCGCCTGCGGAGCGAATGCCGCGCACGATAAACGCTGCGCCAACGTCGTGGGCGTAGTTCACCAAAAATTGATATTCATACGATGCCACGCGCACGTTGGGATAGGGCTTTGCCATGTCTTGCAAAAAGGCGATGCGCTCGGCAACGGTGTAGCTGCTTTTTTTGTCGGGATTGATGCCGATAGCAACGATGAGTTCGTCAAAAAGCTGTTGGGCTTCGGCTATCATCCATAAATGCCCATTGGTGGGCGGGTCAAAGCTGCCTGCATACACGGCGCGGCGGGGGATGGTGTTCATTGATGGGAAATCCTATTTCATGCCAGCCGCGCATGATAAAGGCAGCCTGAAAAACGGTAAACACCATTTTCAGGCTGCCTATTGCCTTTTCAGGCTGCCTACTATTTTCAGGCTGCCTAATCTAATTCACAAGATTAGTGTCCGCCACCACCGCAAACGCCACAGCAGCCTGAACCACCTTGTTTCATGTCAATCACCATGCGGCCTGTAATTTTGCCTTGGTGCATTTCGTCAAAAATGGCAGGGGCTTCATCCAGCGTGCGCAGTTGCACTTTGGGCACAACCAAGCCTTCCGCGCCAAATTGGAACGCTTCTTCCAAGTCTTTGCGTGTGCCCACCAGCGAGCCCACCACTTCAATGCCGTCCAGCACCAAGCGTGGGATAGACAAATCCATGCTTTCAGGTGGCAAGCCAATCGCCACCACGCGACCGCCTGCGCGAACGCAGTTCACAGCGGAGTTAAACGCTGCTTTGGATACTGCGGTTACCACCGCTGCATGCGCGCCGCCAGTATGTTTTTGGATAAATTCCGCCGCGTCTTCTTTGTTGGGGTTCACCACCAAATCCGCGCCGCTTTCTTTGGCAAACGCCAGTTTTTCATCGTTCACATCCACGGCAATCACGTGCGCGCCAAATACTTTTTTCGCGTATTGCACGCCCAAGTTGCCCAAACCGCCCGCGCCGTAAACGGCAATCCATTGACCTGGGCGAACGCCTGCCACTTTAATGCCTTTATAAGTGGTTACGCCCGCGCAAGTGATGCTGGATGCTTGGGCAGGGTCTAAACCATCGGGCACTTTCACCGCATAATCGGCATCCACAATGCAATGCGTTGCCATGCCGCCATCGGCGGTGTAGCCTGCGTTCAACACGCTGCGGCACAAGGTTTCCCTGCCTGTGTTGCAGTATTCGCAAGAGCCGCAGCTTTGGAACAGCCATGCAATGCTCACGCGGTCGCCCACTTTCAAGGCTTTCACGCCATCGGCCACTTCTTTCACCACGCCGATGCCTTCGTGTCCCAACACCACGCCTGTTTTGTCGCCATAATCGCCAGCGGCAACGTGCAAATCGGTGTGGCACACGCCACAATATTCCACTTCAACCAACGCTTCGTTGTAACGCAAGGGGCGGATTTCTTTTTCTTTAACTTCCACGCCATGTTTTGCGCTGGGGTTCACTACTGCTGCTTTCATTTTAGCCATGATTTTTCTCCGTTTTGGAAAGGGTTTAACGATGGTTTTGAAAATGACGCAAACTGCACGCCAACGTGAACTGCGGCATCAGTATGCGCTTTTGGGTTAAGGCGTGTCAAGAAATGTAATGTAAAAAGTCCTTTGTAATCAAATAGATGTATATGTTATAGTATAACCAGTTTTGCTTGTGGCTTGGTTACGCGTTTTCAGGCTGCCTTATCGTTTGGCGATTAGGCAGCCTGAAAAAGTTTCTGTTAAAATTCGTTTCCTTAACACCACATTAAAACGGAACGCGCCATGCAAGTGCCACAAGAAATCCGCATCAATAAAACACACGACACACTCACCCTTGTTTACCCCAGCCAAGAACACGCGCTGCCTGCCGAATTTTTGCGCGTGTATTCGCCCAGCGCGGAAGTACGCGGGCATGGCATTGGACAAGAAACGCTGCAAACAGGCAAACGCGGCGTGTTGATTACCGACCTAGAAGCCGTGGGCAACTACGCGCTCAAAATCACTTTTTCCGATGGGCACGACAGCGGTTTATACGACTGGGCGTATCTTTACAATCTGGGCAGTCATCAAGCCGAATTGTGGCAGCAATATCTTGCCCTGCTGGCGATGGAAGGCGCATCGCGCGAGCCTGATTTAACTAAGGACTTATCTGCGCCCGCCAAAACCAAAGCGCATGGCTGCGGCGGCTGTTCGCATCATTAAACCACATCGCGCCGCCCCAACGCGCTTTATCCCTTTATCCATTTTCAGGCTGCCCTTTGCCCACCCACCGCACACATGAAAAACCTATACACCCTAATCCCTGCCCTGCTGATTATCGGCACTTGCCTGTTTAGCTACATCGGCTTCACCAACCGCGCCATTTTTGACCGCTACCAATTTCAAGTTGGGCAAGTGCGCTACAACAAACAATACTACCGCCTTATCTCATCAGGCTTTTTGCACGCCGATTGGGGGCATTTGTTTTTTAATATGCTGACGCTGTATTTTTTCGCCAGCCCCATCATGTATTACTACGGCGTGTTTGTGTTTGTTTGGCTTTATCTTGGCTCCATCACCGCAGGCAACGCCTTTTCGCTGTGGCTGTATAAAAACCGCCCCAGCTATGCCGCCATTGGCGCATCGGGCGGTGTGTCGGGCGTGTTGTTTGCCGCTATTTCGCTTGCGCCACTCAGCAACATCGCACTCTATGGTCTGCTAACCATGCCAGCATGGATTTTCGCCACTTTATACTTCGCCTATTCGGTTGTGATGCTGCTCAAACCCCGCCCGTGGGACAACATCGGACACGCCGCGCATCTGGGCGGCGCAGCATTGGGCATGGCATTGGTTGCCACGCTCTCGTTGCCCATTTTTGTGCACAACATTGTTTACATCGCCATCATGAGCCTGCCGCTGCTGTATTTGGCGTACGAATTACTGATTAACAAGAAAGCCCGCTGATGAAGAACTTTACCCGCCTAACCGCCCTACTCGCCTGCACCACCGTGCTGTGCGCCTGCGACAAAATTTCCGAAGCATTGCACCCCGCTTCCGAGCCTGCCGCCGCCAGCCAAGCATCCGCGCCCGCCGCTTCTACGCCCAAAGCCATCAACGTGCGCGAAGCCTTTATCAGCGCGTGTTTGAGCACGGCATCGCAGCAAGCCCCCGCCGATGATGCCACCATGCAATACTGCGGCTGCGTGTATGACGAAGGCGAGAAAGCCTACGGCGACAAAGCCCAATGGGACAGCGCACTCGCCATTGATAAACCCGAAAATATGCCCGAAAAACTGCAAAAAACCGTTGCCAGCGTATCGGATAGCTGTTCGCAAAAATTCTTTGGCGTGAGCGCGGCTTCGTCAGCCATTGCGTCTGCGCCCGCTTCCAGCCCCGCTTCTGCGCCTGCGGCATCGCAACCCGCTGCTAAAACAGCCCAAACCAAAGCCCACGCCGCCACGCCCGCCGCTGCATCGCAACCTGCTGCCGCCAGCAGCCCAGATAATGCCGCCAGCGCATCTGCCGTTGCTGCATCCGATGCCAGCGCACCCGTTGCCACAGCGGGCAAACATTCGGGTAGCAGACATCGCGGGCATGGTCGCCGCCGTCGCCGTTAATTTGAATAGGCAGCCTGAAATGTGTTTAACGTTGATAATCCGTTTTCAGGCTGCATTTATAGCCCAAACGCCGTTTCAGGCTGCCTTTTATCTCGCCTTATTCTCGTTCCCCAGAAAGCCCCCAACATGACCGACCAAAAAACCCATTTCGGCTATCAAACCGTAAACGAAAGCGAAAAAGCGGGCAAAGTTGCCCAAGTGTTCCACTCTGTTGCCAAGAATTACGACATTATGAATGACGTGATGTCGGGCGGGCTGCACCGCGTGTGGAAGCACTTTACGATTAACACCGCGCGCGTGCCCCAAGGCGGTAAAGTGTTGGACATCGCAGGCGGCACGGGCGATTTGTCGCGCGGCTGGGCAAAGCGCGTGGGCAAAGACGGCGAAGTGTGGCTCACCGACATCAATTCATCCATGCTCACTGTGGGGCGCGACCGCCTGCTCAACGAAGGCATGATTTTGCCCGTTGCCGTGTGCGATGCCGAAAAACTGCCGTTTCCCGATAATTATTTTGACTTGGTTTCCGTGTCGTTTGGCTTGCGCAACATGACGCATAAAGACGTTGCCCTTGCCGAAATGTATCGCGTGTTAAAGCCCAGCGGCACGCTGTTGGTGCTGGAATTTTCCAAAGTGTATGAACCGCTGAAACCTGCTTACGATTTTTATTCGTTCAAATTTTTGCCGCTGATGGGCAAATACATCGCCAAAGATGCCGAGAGTTATCAATACCTTGCCGAAAGCATCCGCATGCACCCCGACCAAGAAACGCTGAAACAAATGATGCTGGACGCAGGCTTTGACCGCGTGGATTATCATAATTTGAGCGCGGGGATTGTGGCGTTGCATAAGGGCGTGAAGTATTGATGGCAACACATCAGGCAGCCTGAAACGGGAAATAGGGTTTCAGGCTGCCTTAGTTTGTGCGAACACTCTTGTTTATGCCTTAACTGCGTTATCCAAAAGGCAGCCTGAAAATTAGGCAACTCGCGTGCCCATCCAACCGCCCCCCCATTTTCAGGCTGCCTTATCTGCCATACCCCCACCCCACCATGCCCACCATCGCCCAAATCCTGCAAACCAGCCCCCTGCCCCGCAACGAAACCCGCCTGCTGCTGCAACACGCCACAGGCTACACCGCCGCCCAGCTCATCACGCGCGACCGCGAACCGCTGCCCGAACCCCAAGCCGCACGGCTGCAACACCTGATTGCACGGCGCAGCGCAGGCGAACCCATCGCCTACATACTCGGCACGCGCGAATTTTACGGGCGCAGCTTTACCGTCTCCCCCGCCGTGCTGATTCCGCGCCCCGAAACCGAACACCTGCTGGAAGCCGCCTTGCAACGGCTGCCCGCAAGCGGCACGCTGTGGGACTTGGGCACAGGCAGCGGCATCATCGCCATCAGCGCAAAACTGGAACGCCCCGATGCCACCGTGTACGCCAGCGACAACAGCCCCACCGTGCTCAAAGTCGCCCGCCAAAACGCCAAAATACTGGGCGCAGCAATCACCTTCGCACAAGGCTCGTGGTTCGCCGCCGATGCGATTGACCGCATCCATCCGCGCAAACGGCTTTTCAGGCTGCCGCAACACATCGCCGATGTCATCGCCAGCAATCCGCCCTATATTGACGTGAACGATGAACACCTGCACCAAGGCGATTTGCGCTACGAGCCACCGCACGCGCTCACCGATTTTGCCGACGGCTTGGCGCACATCCGCCACATTGCCCAACACGCTCCCGATTATCTGCGCGACAACGGCTGGCTGCTGCTGGAACACGGCTACGACCAAGGGCAAGCCGTGCGCGATATTTTGGCGCAGCGCGGCTACACGCAAATTGAAACGCAGCAAGATTTGGCAGGGCTAGACCGCGTAACGCTGGGGCGGTTTCAGGCAGCCTGAAACCTTTGCCCACGAACGGCAGCCTGCGTAGCGTAGCGGAATTTCAGCGAAACTAAAACAACATTTCAAAACGTGTTTTCAGGCTGCCTTTGTATCGCGCTAAACCACACATCAATCTCATCCACACAAAAAAGCAGCCTGAAAACGCATCTCACCGCATTTTCAGGCTGCCTATTTATATCGCCCGTTTACGCCGCTTTATCACGGCTGATGGACATCTTAATCACTTGCCATGCAAACAAGCACGCGCCGCCGATAAAGGTAAAGTCCGCAATCGTGCGAATCCAGCGGAACAGCACCAAATAATCCTGCTGCATAAACGCTTCGCTACGCGCATACCACAAGCCGTGGCTAATCGATGCGTACGCTTGAATCACGCCAATCGGCAACAAGCTAGACACAATCATCAATGCCAAGCCGCCGTTGAGCAGCCAGAAGCCAATGGTCATGTATTTGGCGTTGTAGGTGTAGTTTGGCTTGATATAACAGCCCACCAGCAACACAAAGCCCAAAGCCAAGAAGCCATACACGCCGAACAACGCGCCGTGTGCGTGCACCGCTGTGGTGTTCAAACCTTGCAAGTAGAACAAAGTAATCGGCGGGTTAATCAAGAAGCCAAACACGCCCGCGCCCAGCATATTCCAGAACGCAACGGCGGTGAAGCACATCAAAGGCCAGCGCAAACGTTGCATCCAAGGCGCAGCGTGTTGATGAGACCAATGCTCATACGCTTCATGCCCCAGAAGCACCAAAGGCACCACTTCCAAAGCAGAGAACGAAGCACCCGTTGCCAAAACAGGCGTGGTTGTGCCCGTAAAATACAAGTGGTGGAATGTACCTGGAACGCCGCCCACCAAGAACAAGCTGCCCGCCACCAAAGACGCAGCAGTTGCCGAGCGGTAGCTCACCAAGCCCAAGCTGTAAAAAATGAAAGACAGCGCAGCAGTGGCAAACACTTCAAAGAAGCCTTCCACCCACAAGTGCACCACCCACCAACGCCAGTATTCCATCACAGGCACAGGGCTGTGTTCACCGTAGAACAAACCGGGGGCATAGAACGCGCCCACGCCCACGATAGAAGCCACGAAAATCGCCAGCAAGTTTTTGTCGCCGCCTTGTTTAAATGCCGACATGGTGCAGCGCAGCATCAAGAACAGCCACAGCAAGAAGCCAACCGTCAGCAACAATTGCCAAAAGCGGCCCAAATCCAAATACTCAAAGCCTTGATGCCCAAACCAGAAATTGGTTGAGCCAGACATTTTGTTCAACACCAGCGACACAAAGTTGCCCGCATAAGAACCCGCCACCACAATAAACAAAGCAACGTAGAGCAAGTTCACGCCCAGAGCTTGAAATTTCGGGTCTTTGCCACCGTTAATAATCGGCGCAACAAACAAGCCCGCAGTCAAAAAGCCAGTCGCAATCCAAAATAGCGCAGATTGCAAGTGCCAAGTACGCGCCAGCGAGTAAGGCAAAAGTTTAGACAATTCAATGCCATAGAACGTTTGACCTTCCACCGTGTAGTGCGCCACCAAGCCACCGAGCAAAATTTGCACGATAAACAGAACCACCGTCAGCGCAGCATATTTCCACAACGCTTTTTGCGATGGGGTCAGCGTGATTTTGGCTAATGGGTCGGCATCGGGTGCTTTGGGCGTATCGTCGTGCGAACGCAAGAAATGATAACCCCACACCAAAAAGCCAATCCCCACCAACAAGAACACAAACGATGCAAACGACCACATATAGTTTTCAGTCGTTGGCACGTTGTTAATCAGCGGCTCGTGTGGCCAGTTGTTGGTGTAAGTCGCTTCGGTGTTTGGGCGGTTGGTGGAAGCCGTCCACGCCGTCCAGAAGAAGAAATTGGTTAATTTTTGACGCGCTTCGGCATCGGGCAAGGTGTTGGTGCGCATCGCAAAATGTTCGCGCGATTTATCCAACGATGGGTCATCGCCATACAAGCCGATGTAGTAAGGCGCGATGCTTTCAATCGCTTTGATGCGCGTATCCGACAGTTTCACACTGCCATCTTCTTGCACGCCGCTGTTGAAGCGGTATTCTTGAATCATTTTCGCGCGCACGGTTTCTTGTTGCACTTTATCCAACTCGGCGTATTTTTTGCCAAAATCAGCCTGCGCGGTTAAATCCAACCATGCTTCCAATTCGCGGTGTAGCCAATCGGCAGTCCAGTCAGGGGCTTGGTATGCGCCGTGTCCCAACACCGAGCCCAGCTCCATGCCGCCGGTGCTTTGCCATGCAGATTGACCTTTGAAAATATCGTCTTTGGTCAGCAAAACTTTGCCGTCCGCCGAAACGAATTTTTCAGGAAACGGGGGCGATTGGCGATAAACTTCAACGCCAAGATACCCCAGCAGCGTGAATGTTACGGCTAACACGCCAATGAGCATGTACCATAACTTTTTGTATTGTCCCATTTTGTGCTCCTTAAAAATAAAATTGGACGTGGTTAAAAATTCATTATTATTGAATGTTAAAAATTGTAACACGAATATTGCCAAAATAAATAGCGATTTTTTCAGGCTGCCCTAACCAAGCCTAATTGAGAGTATTTCTTATCTATAACCGCGCGTGTTGAAAAACCACATTCTGCTATCCAATCGCTTACTTTTTTTGATTTATCGCAAATTTTTCTAATAGAAAATTCAGCAAATATGAACTTTTTTGATTTTGTTGATTTATGTCAAGATGCGTTAACCCACCTTAACCAATAATGCTTGCCAACAACAAGGCAATGCCCCAAAGGCAGCCTGAAAATAATTTTAAACCCGTGTTTAAGGACACAACACCATGAAACGTCAAACCCTTGCGATGCTCATCGCTTCTGCTTTTGCTCTTTCTGCTTGCGCTCCCCAACCTGCGCCTGAGGACAAACCCGCTGCCAGCGCGCCTGCCGCAGCCGCTTCTGCCCCTGCTGCGGATGTCGCTTCTACGCCCGCTGCTTCTGCTGCTGCCCAAGCCGAAGTGCCCGATAGCGAATTGCCTGTGATTGATGCCGTTTTAACCAAAGCGCCCGAAGTTCCCCCCGCCATTGACCGCAAACACGCGGCTCGTGTGAAAGTGAACATTGAAGTGCAAGAAAAAGTGATGAAAATGGCAGACGGCGTGGACTACAAATATTGGACGTTCAACGGCGATGTACCGGGTTCATTTATCCGCGTGCGCGAGGGCGACCAAGTGGAAGTGCATTTCTCCAACCGCTCCGATTCCACCGTACCACACAACATTGACTTCCACGCCGCAACAGGGCCGGGTGGTGGCGCAGCCGCTTCGTTCACCGCCCCAGGGCATACCAGCGTGTTCAGCTTCAAAGCGTTGCAACCGGGGTTATACGTTTACCACTGCGCGACTGCGCCCGTGGGGATGCACATCGCCAACGGTATGTATGGCTTGATTTTGGTTGAGCCAAAAGAAGGCTTGCCCAAAGTGGATAAAGAGTTTTACGTGATGCAAGGCGATTTCTACACCAAAGGCGAATACGGCGAACAAGGCTTGCAACCGTTTGACATGAAAAAAGCGATTGATGAAGACGCGGATTACGTTGTCTTCAATGGACACGTTGGCGCAATTGCAGGCGACAACGCGCTCAAAGCCAAAGTGGGCGAAAATGTGCGCTTGTTTGTGGGCAACGGCGGGCCAAACCTTGTTTCTTCGTTCCACGTGATTGGCGAAATTTTTAACCGCGTGGTAGTGGAAGCTGGCACAGTAGAAAACCACAACGTGCAAACCACGCTTGTGCCCGCAGGCGGCGCGGCGATTGTGGAAATGAAACTGGATGTTCCAGGTAGCTACACTTTGGTTGACCACTCTATCTTCCGCGCGTTCAACAAAGGCGCGCTGGGTCAATTGGTTGCCGATGGGGCGGAAAACAAATCCATCTTCTCGGGCAAAACGCAAGATTTGGTTTACCAAGGCGAAGGCGGCACGATTCAAACCGCGCCCTTAACCGCTAGCGAAGCATCGCAAGTTGCCGCTGGCGCACCCAAAGCCGCATCCAAAGAAGAGCGCATTAAAGCAGGCGAAAGCGTGTATCAATCCACTTGCTCGGCTTGCCACGGCGCAGGCGGCTTGGGCGTGGAGGGCGCATTCCCCCCATTGGCAGGATCTGATTACTTGAACGCCGACCACAAACGTGGCATCCATGCGGTTGTGAAAGGCTTAACAGGCGAAATCACCGTAAACGGCAAAAAATTCAACAGCGTGATGCCCGCGCAAGCCTTGGATGATGAAAAAGTTGCCAACGTGCTCACTTATGTGTTGAACAGCTTTGGCAACAAAGGCGGCGAAGTGAAACCCGAAGACGTTGCTGCCGCGCGTAAATAAATAGTTTGAGAGATTGGCTGCCTGATTTGTTTAACAACGATTCAGGCAGCTTTTTTAAAGGCAGCCTGAAATCGCCTAACTACGCAAAAATGCGTACAATCCGTTTTCAGGCTGCCTTATGATAGCCATCGCTTAAACCATTTCATGACTTTTCAGGCTGCCTTACCACAAGGAATATCATCATGCGCCCCCAACACATCATCCTGCTTGCCGCCCTATTTTCAGGCTGCCTTAGCGCGCACGCCGTGGAAATGGCGAGCATCCCCAGCGGCTCTTATCGCCCGCTGTATCTCAAAAAAGACACGCCGATGATTAGCGTAAAAGCGTTTCAAATTGACAAAACGCCCGTAACCAACGCCGAATTTGCCCAATTTGTGAAAACCCATCCGCAATGGCAACGCGGCAAAGTGGACGCAAAGCAAGCCGAGCCAAACTACTTGAAACAATGGGACAAAAACGGCCCCAAAGCCGCCGATGCCAACAAACCCGTAACCAACGTTTCATGGTTTGCCGCCCACGCCTATTGCGCCGCGCAAGGCAAGCACCTGCCCACCAACGATGAATGGGAATTTGTGGGGCTGGCATCCGAGCTGCAAGCCAACGGCAGCAACGAGCCCAGCTACAACCGCACCATTTTGAGCTGGTATGAAAACGGCAGCAAAGGCTTAAAAAACATCCGCCAAAACAAACCCAATTTCTACGGCGTGTACGATATGCACGGCTTGATTTGGGAATGGACATCCGATTTCAACAGCAGCCAAATCACATCAGGCACGCTCAAAGCCGCTGATTTCTGCGGCACAGGCGCAGTAAACAGCAGCGACCCCAGCAACTACGCTGCTTTCCTGCGCTACGGCATCCGCACCAGCTTGCAGCCCAATTTTGTGTTGCACAACATGGGTTTTCGCTGTGCCAAATAGTTTTCAGGCTGCCTAAAACCATTTTCAGGCTGCCTTGACTGAATAGGTTTCAGCCCACGCGCTTACTATGGAATAACCGCGTGGGCTGAAACTTACTCCCCCCCCATTTCAAAATCCGTTTTCAAGCTGCCTTCCCATCCATTGCACACAAGGAACAACCATGACCTCACGCCAAACCCTGCTCAACTGGTGCGACCAAACCCTGCAACCCCAGCTATTCAAAGACGGCGCACCCAACGGCTTGCAAATTGAAGGCAGCGACTCAATCCGCCACATCATCACCGCCGTAACCGCCAGCCAAGCCGCCATCAACCACGCCATCGTACAAGGCGCAGACACCCTGCTTGTGCACCACGGCTTATTTTGGCGCAGCGAACCAACCGCCATCATCGGCTGGAAAAAGCAACGCATCGCCGCCCTACTCGCCCACAATATCAACCTAATTGGCTACCATCTACCACTGGATGCCCATCCCGCGCTGGGCAACAACGCCCAACTCGCCACCCAACTCCATTGGCAGCCTGAAAACACATTCGGCGAACAAAACCTACTCAACATCGGCACACTCCCCGAAAACCAACGCACGCTCGCCCAGCTTGCCCAAGCAGTTGAACAAACATTAGGCAGAACACCCACCATCATCGGTAACCCCAACCAACCGCTTAACCGCATCGCATGGTGCACAGGCGGTGCACAATGGTATTTTCAGGCTGCCATAGACGCAGGCGCAGACGTGTATCTCACAGGCGAAATCTCCGAAGCGCAATATCATCTTGCCAACGAGACAGGCACAGCATTCATCGCCGCAGGACACCACGCCACTGAGAGATACGGCATCCAAGCATTAGGCGATGCACTCGCACAACAGTTTGGCGTAAAAGTGCAGTTTTTTGATGAGAATAATCCAGCGTAATAAAAACAGGTGATGTCCTAAAAAGTATGCTGGTTTGATTATTGTTGATAGCCAGCAGTACTGATTAAAAGCTCTGCAATCTGTTCCCTCTCCCGCCAGCGGGGGAAGAAACAGTCAGTAGTGCAGCATACTTTTTAGGACACCACCTAAAAACAAACAAAAAAGCAGCCTGAAACCGATGAAATAAAGGTTTCAGGCTGCTTCTTTATGGAAACCATAAATTCCTAAACAAAAAAACTCCCCACTTTCGTGGGGAGTTTTATCATTCTAAGCCTGAATAATCTCAGATTAGAATTTGTGTTTCATACCAACACTAACTACGTTAGTTTTGAGTTTAGATTCACCTTTACCAGATTGCAGGTAACCATATTGACCATTAACGATTGTACGTTTAGACAATGCATAGTCAGCACCTACAATACCTTGGTAGTATTTGCCGTTACCAGCAATTTTGTTACCGTCAATATCTTTAATACCGAAGCCGTAAGCAAAAGAACCTTTTAAGCTTAAAGCATCGTTAAGAGTGTAAGCACCAGACAATGCAACTTCGTTTACTTTGTCAGCATCTGCGTTCAATACAGAGTCAGCACGTTCTACGCGTTGTGAACGTTGGTAAGCTAAGCCAGCCAACCATTTGTCGCTTTCGTAACCAGCTTGTACCAATGCTTGGTAGCCACCTTTTTTACCAGCAGCAACAGCAGCAGTAGTGCCACGTGCATATACACCAGCAACATCAGCAAAGAAACCAGAGTTTTTGTAGCTTGCGCTCAAACCATAGATGCCTTTTGCTTTTGAGTCGTGGTTACCTAGTGCGTTAGTATTTTCACCGTTTTCTTGCTCGCTAGGTGAGTAGTAAGCTTTTGCAGTGAAACCAGACAAATCAGGAGTTTGGTAGCTAATCGCAGTTGCGCGACGGTTAGCATCAGTACCACGAGTAAATACACCCAAACCAGCAGCAGCAGAGTCGTATTCCCATTGGTCTAGTTTACCGTTCAATTCGTGAACAGGAGTTTCTTGGTAACCTACTTTAACAGTACCGAAGCCACCTTTCAAACCAATGAAAGAATCACGAGTATTGAATGTGCGACCAGAACCACCACCAATATCTACTTTAGATTCAACTTGCCAAATAGCATCCAAGTTGTCAGTCAGGTGTTCATGACCTTTGAAACCGATACGTGAACCGTAGTCAACGATTTGAGTAGTTGAACCTTTGTTTTTGTCTTTGCCAAATTTGTTACCAAAAGTAGTTTCAACACCACCTTTGATTTGACCGTACAAAATTACGTCTGCCATAGAAGCAGTTGACAATGAAACTAAAGCCAAAGCAATCAGAGTTTTTTTCATTTCTGTATTCCTTATGTTTACTTAAACAAGTTTTGAAAAGAATTAAATGTGCTCAAATGAGCGCTTTTAATCCCTGTTAAGCTCAATCAATCATGAGCCTTGCAGTTCGCAGTCGCTAATATAGCTATTTTGAGAGAAAAAAACAAACTTATTTTTTGCTTTTGTGTTGAACATACTTTGGGATTTTTGGTTTTATTTTGGTTGTTTTGCTTTATTTTGTTGTTTAATAAAACAATTTTACAGAATAAAATAGTGTTGTTTTTTTGCAAATTTATTTTTTGCTGTTTAATTATGTGTTGCTTTTTTGTGTGTGCGATGGTGGCAGCTTGACGTTTTCAGGCCGTCTTAGACTGCGAGCTGTTACCCATTGTTACGCGGTGGCGAGTTTTTCGCTGATGCCTTGTTCAATTTTGGTTATGCTGTCGGCTTGGGCTTCTTGGTAGGCTTCTTCTAGGGCGAAGGCGAAGCCTGTGGCATCGGTGCCACCGTGGCTTTTGACGACGATGCCACGCAAGCCGAGAAAGATTGCGCCATTGTAGCGGCGTGGGTCTAGGCGACGTTTGAAATTTTTGAGCACGGGCAAGGCGGTGAGTGCGCTGAATTGGGTGTATAGGTTGCGTTGAAATTCTTGTTTGATGATGCCCGCCATGAAGCCTGCTGTGCCTTCTATGGTTTTGAGCACGATGTTGCCCACAAAGCCGTCGGCAATCACGATGTCTGCTTGATCTCTGTATATTTGGTTGGCTTCTATGTTGCCAATGAAGTTGATGGGACTTTGTTGGAGCAATTGAAAGGCTTGTTTGACGATTTCTGTGCCTTTGATGTCTTCTGTACCGATGTTGAGTAAGCCGATTTTGGGAGCGTTTTGGCTGGGATAAAGGGCGCGGTAGAGTTCGTTGCCCATGATGGCGAATTGGTGGAGTTGCTCGGGGGTGCTGTCCACGTTTGCGCCAAGGTCTAGCATTAGGGTTAGGCTGTCGTTTTCGGCGGGGAGAAATTTGGCGATGGCGGGGCGGTCTATATGGGGCAGGGTTTTGAGTACGAAGCGGGCGGTTGCCATAAGCGCGCCTGTGTTGCCTGCGGATACGGCGGCTTGGGCGTTGCCGTCTTTAACTTGCTGGATGGCGATGCGCATGGATGAATCTTTTTTGTTTTTGAGCGCGTATTGCGGGGCTTCGTCCATGCCAACAATTTCGCTGGCGTGCACGATGCTGATGCGCGTCATAGGGGCGTTGGTTTGTTGCAGCGCGGTTTGAATTTGGGCTTGGTCGCCCACCATGATGAGTTGGGCATCGGGACGGCGTTGTAGAAAATTGGTGGCAGCGGGCGCGGTTACGGCGAGACCAATGTCGCCACCCATGGCATCTACGGATAGGGTTATCATTTTGGTTTCCTTTGTGGTGATTTTCGCTTGGGGCAAGGCTTGTGAATGGGGTTTCAGGCTGCCTTTGTGTGCGAATAATCAATATTTAATGGGGTATTGTAAAACGGTTTCAGGCTGCCTGAAACGCTTTTTGGGGTTTCAGGCAGCCTGAAAAGGGGTTGTTGCTTGTTAGAACTTGCATTCAGGTTCTTATTCTTCGTCTGAATGAACGCCTTTGGCGGCGCGGTGGTTGTGCGCTTCAATATCGGTGGCATCCCACGGGTAGTTTATCCACCAGTCTTCAATTTCTACGCCGCTAAAATAGGCAACGTCTGCGGGCAGCTCGGCGGCTTTGGGTTTGAGTTTGTTGTGAATCACCGCCACGCCAATTTTTTTGAAGCCATCGCGTTCCAATTCGTCTAGCACAAAGCGCATGGTGGTGCGGCTGTCGTCCACTTCGTCCACCACCAACACGTTTTTGCCTTGCAATTCGGCGGGGATGGGGTCTAGCCATTGGATTTTCTGCACGGTGTCGGCGGTGCGGCCATCGGTTTCGTTGAGATAATAGGCGGTGGTTACGGCGTAGATGGGGATGTCTAGAAAAGTGCGCAGCATTCGGGCGGGGATGAAGCCGCCGCCGCCGATGGCTATCATGGCATCGTATTGGATGCCTGCTTCGTTGATTTTTTGGGCGATGTGTTTCACGGTGCGATGGATGTCATCGTAGGTGTACCAAATTTTTTGTACCATGGGAATGCTCGCTTTGGGTTGCTGGGATGGGTTTTCAGGCTGCATGAAGTGTGAGAGTAGACAGCCTGAAAATGGTTGATACGAAAAAGCCAGCCGATATTGCTGTTGCTCAATCGCTGGCTTTTGCGCCGTTGTGCTTATTCGCCTTTGGCTTTGGCTACTTTGCGACCACGATACATTCCGTTGGGAGAAATGTGGTGTGGGCGATGCACTTCGCCTGTTACGCCATCTACGGACAATGCGGGAGCGGTGAGCGCATCGTGTGAACGGTGCATACCGCGGCGTGAAGGGGATTTTTTGTTCTGTTGAACAGCCATTTTGAACTCCTAATTGAATGAAAGATAAAAAAGTTAGCCCGATTTTTTCAATCCTGCCAGCGCGGCAAAGGGATTGGGTTTGCTTTGATTGTTGGCTTCTGGTTGGGCGTTGCCGCATTGTTCGTGCTTGGGGGAAAACGGCAAAGCCATTAGGATTTGGTCTTCAATAAGCGAGAAAACGTCTATTTCGGGTTCTTGCACCATGCCTTCGAGGTCTTCATCGGCGAGCATGGCTTCGTCTAGTGTTTCTTCGTTTTCAAACAGAACAATTCGCACGTTTTCGTTTAACGCAAATTCTGTGGGTTGCATACAGCGTTGGCATTGCAGGGGTAGGCAGCCTGAAAGGGTGAGCGTTAAATAGGGGCGTTGCCATTTATCTGTGCCACCTGTTAGGGTGTAGGCGATGGATGATGACAAGTTGATGAAATCGTGCGTCCAGATGCGTTCGTCTAGTTGGTTGAGCGAGACGTTGCCTTGCAGGGTTTCTTGCTTGGCGGTGAACGCTTGGGAATCAATCAGTATTCGGTTTAACATAAACGGCGCATGATATAATTTTGCGTTTGTTTAGTCAATATTTTTAAGGGAGTGGCGCGATGGCGTTGCCTGTGGTTTTGGGTTCTTCTTCGGTGTTTCGGCGGCGGCAGTTGGCGGCTTTGGGCTTGGATTTTGTGGTAGGCAAACCTGTGTTTGATGAGTCGCCTTTGGCGGGGGAATTGGCGCGGGATACGGCGTTGCGGTTGGCGGTGGGCAAGGCGAAATCGCTGGCGGGGCAGTTTCCTGCGCATTTGATTATTGGGGCGGACCAAGTGGCTTGGTGCGATGGGCGGCAGTTGGGCAAGCCGATGTCGGTGGAAAGGGCGGCGGCGATGCTGGCGGAGCTATCGGGGCGGGAGATTGTGTTTTACAGCGCGGTGTGTGTGTTGGATTCGGTTTCAGGCTGCATCAAATCACACGTGGATGAGACGGTGGTGCGGATGCGGGCGTTGTCGGCGGGGCAGATTGGGCGGTATTTGGCGCGTGAGCCTGATGCGATTTTTTGCGCGGGGGCGGCGAAGAGCGAAGGCTTGGGGGCGGCGTTGTTGGAGCGGGTGGTGTGTTCTGACCCGAATGCGTTGATTGGGCTGCCGATTTTTTGGTTGGTGGGGGCGTTAGGGGAGTTTGGGGTGGTGGTGGTTTGATGTTGTGGGGATGGGTTTTCAGGCTGCCTAATCGGGTAAACGGGATTAGGCAGCCTGAAAATGTTTAGGGCTTGTGGTTTAGAGAAGATGGGCAGCCTGAAAACGATGTTGGCGAGCCACTGATGTTCCATCTGTTACACGAGCTTTGCAAAAGTTTGGCTTGGAAACGGGTGAAATGGGTTTTCAGGCTGCTTTTGTGAATTTTGTGAACGGCGTGCGCAGCGAGCTGCACACCCTACTGGTTGGGGTTGGGCTGCTTTTTGTGGTGCTAAAAATGGTTTTCAGGCTGCCTAATCGGGTAAATGGGATTAGGCAGCCTGAAATTGTTTATAGCTTGCGGTTCACGGCTTGCGTTGGAGTACCCATTTGATGTCGTCGCCCAACGGCTCTACGCTGATGGTTTGCCATTGTGGCGGCTGGGTGAGCGTGGCTTCGTTTTCAGGCAGCCTGAACAGGCCGCGTGCGCTGTCGCCCAGCATTTTGGGGGCTTGGTAGTACACGATTTCGTCCACCAAATCGGCTTGGATAAAGGCGGTGGCTAGGGTGCTGCCTGCTTCTATCATCAGTTCGCCGATTTGGTATTGCTGGGCGAGTTGGGCAAGCAGTTGGGATAAATCGTTTTCAGGCTGCCTGTGGATGCGCACGTTGGGGCAATCGGCAAAGGGGTTGGCGGTGGGGTTTTGGGTGCAGATTAGGGTGTTGCCGCCGTCTTGGATGATTTGGTTGCGAGCGGGGGTGCGCAGTTGGCGGTCTAGCACGATGCGCAGTGGTTGGCGGATGGTGGGGATGCGGACGTTGAGCTGGGGGTTGTCGGCAAGGATGGTGCCGATGCCTGTGAGCACGGCGCAGCTTTCGGCGCGTTGGATTTGCACGTCGGCGCGGGCGGCTTCGCCTGTTATCCATTGGCTTGCGCCGTTGGACAGCGCGGTTTTGCCGTCTAGGCTGGCGGCGATTTTGAGTTTAACAAACGGGCGTTGCCGTTCTAGGCGCGATAGGAAGCCGCGATTGAGTGCGCGGGCTTCGATTTCGCATAGCCCGCTGGCGACTTGGATGCCTGCTTGGCGCAGGATGGCGAGCCCTTTGCCTGCCACTAGTGGGTTGGGGTCTTGCATGGCGGCGATAACGCGCGATACGCCTGCGCGGACGAGTGCTTCAGCGCAGGGTGGCGTGCGTCCGTGGTGGGCGCAGGGTTCTAGGGTTACATACGCGGTTGCGCCGCGTGCCAACGCGCCTGCCTGGGCTAGGGCGTGGACTTCGGCGTGCGGTGCGCCTGCTTGCACATGGTAGCCTTGCCCGACAATTTGGCTGCCGTGCGCGATGACGCAGCCAACGCGGGGGTTGGGGCTGGTGGAGAAGCGTCCTTGCCATGCTAGGGCTAGGGCGTGTTGCATATGGTGGGTGTCTTGGGGGGTGAAGGGCATGGTTGGGTGGGGATGGGTGGATGGGAAGGGGCGTGTAGACAGCCTGCGGAGCGCAGCGGAGTGGCGAAGCTAGAATGGATTAACGCACAGCAGGATTTGGGTTTTGTGGCTGTTTTCAGGCTGCCTGATGTAGGCGAGAAGAGGCATTTGTGCGCGTAAACAAAAAGATAGTGTCCTAAAAAGTATGCTGCACTGCTGTTCCCACTCCCGCTGGCGGGAGTAAGTTAGGGCGGCTGTTTAACCTTCCACCCCCATCCTAGCCTTCCCCCGCCAGCGTAGGAAGGAACAGATTGCAGAATTTTTAGCCCATACTATTTGCAATCAACGCCATCAACAACAATATGCGCCCTACTACTCTACGGATAACATTGAAGCAGCCTGAAAACGTGTTTACGGCTTCGCGTGAAGCTCAACTCCGTTTTCAGGCTGCCTTATATCATAGTGCGCTTAATTTATCATAGTGCGCTTAATTAAACTTCACGCTGCTTGCCAGCAAATCTTTCAACTCGTTGGCAGACATTTGCCCGCTGGTGGCGCAGACTACGGCGAGTTCTTTGTCGGCGGATAGGTGAGCGATGCAGCTTTCGTTTGTAGCATTGCCATCGTTGGCTTGGGTGTAGCGGTATGCCACGCTGTCGGCGGTGGCGGCATCCACTTGCGCGTCTTTCACGCTTTGGTCGCTCTCAATTTCTTTTTTCAAATCGGCAAACAGCTTGTCGGCGGCTTTGTCGGTTTTGCCTGTTTGCACCACGGATAGGGTTAAATCAGCATCGTCGTTGCGTTGCAACAGGGTTACTTGCTCGGCGGGCACGCCTTCGGGCAGCAGGTTGGCATCGGCGAGCTTGTCTTGGAATGCGCCGCTGATGTTTTGCGTGATAACCAGTTGCACTTTGTTGTCTTTGCTGTCTAGCGTGATGCTTGCGGCTTCGGCTGCACTGGCTGCAGCGGCGGATGCGCTAGATGCAGCGGGCGCGGCAGGTGCGCTGCTTGGGGCAGCGGGAGCGGAAGATGCGGCAGGGCTGGCGGGGTTGTCGCTACAAGCGGCTAGGCTGATGGCGGCGGCGATGAGTAAAGCGTATTGAGTTGAAAGAGTTTTTGCTGACATGGGATGTTGTCCTTTGGTTTGTTATAAAAGGGGTTAGGCAGCCTGAAAACGTTTTTTGCATACTATTTTAGCTACGCAGAAACTCGTTGCGCTCGTTTCAGGCTGCCTTTGGCTTAGCCTAAATCCAACACGGCGGATGTGTAAACGTTTTGCACGTCGTCTAGGCTTTCTAGCGCGTCAATGAGTTTTTGCATTTTTTCGGCATCCGCGCCGCTTAATTCGGTGGTGTTTTGCGCGCGCATGGTTACGTCGCCGTCTTCGGATTTGAAGCCTGCTTGTTCCAGCGCGGCTTTGATGCTTGCCCAATCGGCGGGGGCGGTGATGACTTCAATAATGCCTTCATCATCGGTAATCACGTCTTCTGCACCTGCTTCCAGCGCGGCTTCCATCAGCGCGTCTTCGTCCACATTGGCGAACACCAAATAACCTTGGTGCACAAAGTTAAACGCCACGCAGCCGTCTGTGCCCAGATTGCCGCCGTTTTTGGTGAACGCGTGGCGCACATCGGCAACGGTGCGGGTTTTGTTGTCGGTCATGCAGTCCACCATCAGGGCTGCGCCGCCAATGCCGTAGCCTTCGTAGCGCAGTTCTACATAATCCACGCCTTCTAGGTTGCCTGTTCCTTTGTCTATCGCGCGTTGCACGTTGTCTTTGGGCATATTGGCATCCCATGCTTTGTCCATTGCTAGGCGCAGGCGGGGGTTGGATGCAGGGTCGCCACCGCCTTGCTTGGCGGCTACGGTGATTTCTTTAATCAGTTTGGTAAAAATTTTGCCGCGTTGGGCATCGACGCGGGCTTTTTTGTGTTGGATATTCGCCCATTTGCTGTGTCCAGCCATGTTGGTCTCCGAGAGATATAGTGAATTGACTTTGAATGATTACTGCGTTGGCTCGCCCACCACGGGCGAAATGGTTTGTTGCCAAATCAGAGATTTGGACAAAGCCAGTTTTGCTGTACTACTTGGGTAGTGTCCTAAAAAGTATGCTGCACTGCTGTTCCTTCCCCCGCCAGCGGGAGAGGGAACAGATTGCGGAGTTTTTACCCAATACTGCTTGCTATCAACCATAATCAAGTCAGCATACTTTTTGGGACACCACCACTACTTGTACTATCTGCGGCTCGCCGCCTTGTACTCATTCAAATTGAATTCACTATAATTGCTTCAAAACGCGCGATTTTATCATAGAACCTTTTTTTACTGTAATTGGGCGAGACAAACTGGATTTTCAGGCTGCCTTGTGGTGTTGGGGCAGCCTGAAATCGTGTAAACAAAATGCCAAGCCGTTGCCATTTTCAGGCTGCCTTAATCTGCCACCCGCGCCATCATGCCAGCCATGCTGTAAACAAAGGCAGCCTGAAAAGGCAAATTACCGTACAATTCCACTCTACGCAAAACAGTTCACACATTCTATGATTTACCACCGTCAATTCATCAAAGAAACCACGTTTACCGCCATCGCTATCTTTTTTGTGGTGCTGGCGATTTTGGTGTTTACCCAAGGCATCAATATGCTCGGGCGCGCTGCCGATGGGCGCGTTGCCGTGGATGCCGTTGCCACGCTGATTGGCTTTTGGACGCTGGGCATGACCCCGCTTTTGCTGGTGCTCACCGCCTACATCAGCACGCTCACGGTGCTCACGCGCTTTTGGCGCGACAGCGAAATGGCGATTTGGTTGTCCAGCGGCTTAGGGCTGAAAAAATGGATACGCCCTGTGCTCACTTTTGCCCTGCCGCTGGCAATCTTGGTGGCGGCGATGCAAGTTGCCGTGTTGCCGTGGGCGGAATACCGCAGCCGCGAATACGCTGAACTGTTGAAGCAAAAGCAAAATTTATCGCTGGTGCAAGCAGGCACGTTTAGCGAGTTGGGCAAAAAAGATGGGCGCGTGTATTTTGTGGAAACGTTTGATACCGACAACGGCGTGATGAAAAACCTGTTTATCCGCGATATAGACGAAACGGGGCGCGACAGCGTGGTGTTTGCCAAGGAAGGGCATTTTGATTTGTCGGGCAACAAGCGCACGCTGGTGCTGAACAACGGCTATCGTTACAGCGGCATCGCGGGGCGCGGCGATTTTGACCAAGTGTCGTTTCAAGAACTCAATCTCATCATCGACACCACGCCCAAAGTGGTGAACCCGATTGACCACCGCCGCACCATCCCCACCGCGCAGCTCATCGGCAGCTCCAATCCGCAATACCAAGCCGAATTGATGTGGCGCGTGTCGCTGCCGATTACCGTGTTGCTGCTGAGCCTGCTGGCGATTCCGCTGTCGTATTTCAACACGCGCTCGGGCAATTCGTATCACGTTTTGCTTGCCGTGGGCTTTTTTCTGGTTTACCAAAACGGCTTAACCCTGCTGCGCGATGCGGTGGAAGACGGCAAAATCAACTTTTGGCTGGGCTTGCTGCCGATGCATTTGCTGATGCTTGCCTGCATTTGTGTGCTGCTGCGGATGCGCTCCATGCCCGCGAAGCCGTTTTGGCAAGGGCTGAAAGCGGCGGTGCTGGGGCGATAGTTACGCTCATCGCCCAAAGGCAGCCTGAAAATTAACTATCTTTTTTGTACATCATTTTGGAAACACTCATGAGCTTCATCAAAAATTTGTTTATTGCCTTTTTGGGCTTATTCTCCTTTACCGGCAACGCTGCACCACAACCCGAACCACCACAAAACACTCATTCCCAAGAACAAAATACGCAACCTAAATCTTGTAAAGACTATTTGCACAAAGTAACCGACTTGGACGATTTAATTCGGCAGATGTTCCAAACAGGATTATTTGATAATTGTTTATACGATATGACACCCGAGGAATTGCATCAAATTTGGGGCATACCTGTTTTGCCTGATAAGGGCTACGACTATCGCGCTTCGCAATCTGATTTTGGTTCACCGTTTAATTTTTTTGTGCAATACTATACTTTTCCAAATGAAAAATTAAAGCAGTTTTCTATTGCGCTGAATAAAAAAGGATTTGAACAAGATGGGACACTTTTCCCTAGTGGTAAATTTCCTGATTTTTTACCAGAACCATCAATTATAGATGATTGGCATCCTTATATAGGAGGCACATACGAATTAACATCAAGCAATTATATTGCTAAACCTGATGCAGAAATTCAGCCTGAAAAAGTCTATTATTGGGGAAATAATACGTTAAGTAACAGCCATTTAGATTACTTGTTAGTTGAAACATATATTGGTAGAGACGGAGTTGTTTGGCAGTTAGCATTCAGCAAAGGAGTAAGTAGTTTCTCAAATCAAACCGTTACAGAATTTAAAAAATAGATAATTAATTTTATAGTTAAGGAATAAATCATGTCAACTTACAACAATCTCACTCCAGCAGCAGTGCAACAATTTCAAGATATAACAGCAAAAATTTGAGTTAATAACCTAACCTATTCAATCACCACTAAAAAAAGGATTTATTATGAGCTTCATTAAAAATTTGTTTATTGCCTTTTTGGGCTTATTCTCCTTTACCGGCAACGCTGCACCACAACCCGAACCACCACAAAACACTCATTCCCAAGAACAAAATACGCAACCTAAATCTTGTAAAGACTATTTGCACAAAGTAACCGACTTGGACGATTTAATTCGGCAGATGTTCCAAACAGGATTATTTGATAATTGTTTATACGATATGACACCCGAGGAATTGCATCAAATTTGGGGCATACCTGTTTTGCCTGACAAGGGCTACGACTATCGTGCTTCACAATCTGATTTTGGTTCACCGTTTAATTTTTTTGTGCAATTTGATGTTTCGCCCGATAAAAAATTAAATTGGCTTGCGATTGCGCTGAATAAAAAAGGATTTGAACAAGATGGGACACTATTCCCTAGTGGAAAATTCCCTGAATTTTTACCCGAACCGTCAGTTATAAATGATTGGCATCCTTATATAGGAGGTACGGAGGAATTAACATCAAGCAATTATATTGCTAAACCTGATGCAGAAATTCAGCCTGAAAAAGTCTATTATTGGGTAAATAATACACTAGGTAATACTTATGCAGATGGATTGTCTGTTGAAACACATATTGGCAGAGACGGCGTTATTTGGCAATTAATGTTTAGAAAAGGGTATAGCAACTTCTTCAATTTACCTGTTTATGCTACTAAATTCAAAGAAAACACAGATAACTAATTTCAAGAAAGGCAAATTATTATGACAACCTATAAAAACTTAAATCCAGCAGCAGTACAACAATTTGAAGGTATTGCAGCAGAAAGTGGAACACCTGTTCAAATGTTATTGATGCGTGTCAATCACAACCCAATATTAGCAAAACAGTTTAACGATTTTTTTGCCATGCCAAGAGATAAAGGTAAAGAAGCGTTTAAATATGATGCAAAAATCAAAGGCGCATTTTTCTATCCAGAAGATAACGCAATCTACTTTTCCCCTAGTTATCTTGTTTACGAAACCCTAGTCCACGAACTCGGTCATGCAATGTATCCGCCTAGGGTTAAAG